>CAYYFY010000029.1:0-11788 GCA_964471035.1 uncultured Eubacteriales bacterium | reverse complement strand
ACAAGCCATCACAAAACCGTCTGTCGGTTCGCCGTTTTGCGCGTAACCGAACACATTGTTTCCGATAAACGTCACACTGTTCGGTACCGTCACGCTTTTAAGGGCGATACAGCCGTAAAAAGCATAGCCGGCAATACTTTTGAGCGTCGCGGGAAACGACACCGACACGAGCGAAGTACAACCGTAAAACGCGAAACCCTTAATTGACGTGACACCCTTGGGAAGAAAGACAGAGGTCAAAGAAACGCATTCGCGGAAAGCGTAGCCGCCGATGATCGACACGCTTTCGGGAATCGTCACGCTTGTAAGCTTTGAGCAGCCCCGAAACGCATAATACCCGATGACCTTCACACCCTCAGGTATACGCATTTGCGTCAATGACACGCAATTGACAAAAACGCTCCAGCCAAGAGAGGTGACGCTGTCGGGAAGTGTCAGCGCTTCAAGCGATGTACAGGCGTAAAACGCGCCGTTCCGGATGACCGTTACCGAATTTGGAATGACAATTTCCGTCAGCAGCGCGCAGTCGGCAAAGGCATCATTTCCGATGTTTTTTGTGCCGTCGGGAATCGTATAGACTCCGTTTTTACCGTTGGGACAGGTTAAAAGCGTCTTTTTGTCCGCGTCAAAAAGAACGCCGTCAAGGCTCGTAAAATATGAATTCCCTTCTGCGACGTCTAAATTCAGCAGCGCCTTGCAACCGTAAAACGCCCGCCAGCCGATAGAGGAAACACCCGCGGGAATATAGATGCCCGTTACATCGGCGCAGTCTGAAAACGCTTCGTCGGCTATGGAGACAACGGGCAATCCGTCGATTTCAGCGGGCACAGAAATATAGCCGGAAGCCATCTTGTCACAGCCCGTAATCTCAATCTGCGCGCCGTTATTGATTTTCTCATAAAATAAGAGGCTTTGTTGACCGTTGGCGGCAACGGGAATAACCGCACAGAAAAGAAGCGCCAAAACAAGCGCCGCCGCCAAAGCTTTTAACACTATTGTCCCTCCCCGATCAAAAATACAATACAAGCTGTCCGTGAAAAAACAAAGCGCCTAAAAATCGCCGGTAAATTTTATAAACCCAGTGTCTGTGCAATCGCTTTCGCGGATGAGCCGGTCGGCGAAAATTCAAAGCCCACATAGGCGTCATAGCCCGTATTTTCGATCGCGTAAAAGATATTCGCGTAGTTGAGCTCGCCGGTGCCGGGCTCGCGGCGTCCGGGATTGTCGGCGATGTGGAAATGACCGATAAGGTCAATAAAGTTTGTTATGTTGTTGATGACGTTGCCCTCGGTAATTTGCTGATGGTAGACGTCGAAAAGCATTTTGACGTGTTCGCTGCCGACGGCGTGAAGGATATCCGCCGCTTCGTCGGATGAGGAAAGATAATAGCCCTTATGATCGATAAGCACGTTGAGCGGCTCTAAAACAGCGGTGATGTTCCCTTTTTCAAAAATCGGCGCGGCACTTCGCAGTGCGTCTACGATATTTTCGTGCTGCCGTTCGCGGGAAAGCTCCCCTCGCTCCTGTCCTGTCGTCACAATGAGCTTTTTTACGCCTAAATTTTTAGCCATTTCGACGGATTCAGCAGCGACTTCACAAAAAACCTCCGCGCTGCCGTCGGCGACGAGCGGCGTTTTGCCGTAGCGCTCCCTTAAACCGGCATCCTTAGAGTCGACGCACATACCGGCAAGCGCGACGCCGCTTTCAAGAATTGCTTCCTTCATGGCGCTCAAGTCTCTGCCCGACCAGCCCCAGATCTCGGCGGCGCGAAGCCCCGCCTTTTTCACCTCTAAGAAACGCTCCTCAAAAGGCAGCTCATTAAAAAGCATCTCGATACAGACCGAAAAATTCAGCATAGTGTCTTTCCCCTTTTCTTTTTTTGTATAATCGGAACAGCAATGAGTGAAAACAACAGCACGCCGCACAAAACGCCGGAGGTGTCCACGGCGAGGTCGAAGAGCTGGCAGGCGCGGCCGGGGATGAATATCTGGTGGATCTCGTCAGACAGCGCGTAAATCGCGCCGAAAAACAGCGACAAAAGCGGCTGCAGATACCGTCTGTACGCGTAGCCGAAATTGACCGTCATAACACCGAGGACAAGGTATTCGGTAAAATGCGCGCCCTCGCGGACGATTCCCTCGTCAAATTCGCGGTTGAAAAGCGATTCCAATAACCGCATTATAAGTCCGCTCGATTCGCCCGATTTTGTCCCGTCCTGCTGCGATAAATAGAATATGGCGGCTAAAACGGACAGTAAAAGCGTCAAAGAAACAACGCGATAAACCTTATTCCTCATACCGTTCCCCCGCATAGAGACTAAGGGCGTTCTTCGAGGCGTAATAATAAAGTCCCTGTGTTTTATTATATACGGCGAAATAACCAAAACCATCAAAGACGGGAAAAAAGATGGCCTGGGAGAAAAGATATTTTTCTATATTCGCGATTGCTTCCGCTTTTTTCTGCGCGTTTTTCTGCTTCTTCATGTCAGTCAGAAACGTGTTCAGTATCTTTGTGCTTATGGGCAGTGTATTTACGCACAAATTTTCGATATAGTCCGCGGCAAAGATGACATCGCTCTGAAGCGGGGCAAAAATGACCTCGTAATCCGCGTCGCCTTGCGCGCGCAGCAGCTCGATGTCGGTCACTTCATTGATTTTTGCCGAAAGGGTTATCCCCAACACCGACTGCCACTGCTGCACAAGCTTTTCGACCGACGGACGGAAATCAGACGAACAGGTTACGGTAACGCTGACCTTATCGGTATTCAGCGTTTTAAGCCCTCGCTTCCAGTATATGACGGCATCGGACTTTGAATAAGCGGGCGCTTTCGGTTTTACGAGCGTAGCGTAAAGCGTGTCGCCGATAAGGCATTCTTTAGGAACGAGTGAGGAAGCCGCGCCCCCGATATAAGCGGTCGGCTTAAACACGGACGCCTTTACCGCCGCGTACAGCGCAGAGCGTATATCGCTGTTTTCCAGCGCGCCGGATTTCGGATTAAAAGTGAGCCCCCATACGCGGTTTTCAATTCTTTGCAGGTTCAGCGACGCCGTGTCGGTCAGTGAGGAAAGCGCTTTGGCATCGACAAAATCGCAGTCATAGGTACCTGCCGCGAGCAGCTTTAAGCGGCTGTCGGTATCGTTATTCACCATCAGCCCGATAAGCGAAGTTTTGACGGCGGTTTTACCCGTGTAATCGGGATTTTTTTTGACAAACACGGAGCTGCCGTGCGTCCACGCGGTCACATACAGCGGTCCGTTGCAGAGTATGTAGTCGAGTTCCAGTCCATATTTTCCGGCTGTCTTTTCAAAAAAGACCGGATTGCACGGCATGGCGACGGGCGTTGCCAGCGTGTACAAAAACGAGGAATCCACATATTCGAGCGTGACAATAAGCGTATAGTCGCCCTGCGCCATAACGCCCAGCTGATCCGGCGGCAGCTTGCCGCTATGTACCTTTGCGGCGTTTTTAATGCAAAAAAGCTTTGACGCGTACGGCGCTTTGGTGTCCGGCGACAGCGCGCGCCGCAAAGCATACACAAAGTCCTCCGCCTTGACGCGCGTATCAAAGGCGGTATACCCGTCCTCCCCGAGCAGTCGTTTGTGCTCGGCTGTCAGACGGTATCTGGCATCGGGATTCAGTGTAAAGGTATAAGTCAGACCGTCAACCGTATACTCGGAGGCGACGCCGAAGTCAAGCTTTTTATCGCCGCTTATGCGCAAAAGCCCCTCAAAGCAGTTGCTGGCGATAACCTCCGCTCCGTATCCTAAGGCTACCTGCGGGTCTAAGGATTTCGGCTCTCCGTCTATGGGGACATAGAGTGTCAGGCTCTCCTTTTGCCCGAAGCATCCCGTAAAAGAGAGCATAAGACAAAGCGTAAGCAAAAGAGCAGTCAATCGTTTCAATTCATCACCCGATAATCAATATAGAACGGCTTTCGCCACAAAATCCGTGAGCTCGCCGATGTGTATACGCACCTGTTCCATGCTGTCGCGGTACCTGACGGTGACACAGTTATCGTTTTCGCTCTCGAAGTCATATGTCACGCAAAGCGGTGTGCCTATCTCGTCCTGACGGCGGTACCGCTTGCCGATGGAACCGGCTTCATCGTACTCGACCATAAATTTTTTAGAGAGCGTTTCGGTAATTTTCAGAGCCGGCTCGGCAAGCTTTTTGCTGAGAGGCAGTATGCCGCACTTAATCGGCGCGAGCGCCGGATGAAGATGCAGCACGACGCGGACATCGCCTTTTTCAGCGTCTACGGTTTCCTCGTCATATGCCTCGCAGAGCAGGGCGAGGACGGTCCTGTCGAGCCCGTAAGTAGATTCGATGATAAAGGGTACAAACTTTTCATTGGTGACGGGGTCCATATACTCGATTTTTTGTCCACTGTATTCCTGATGGCGCGTCAAATCAAAATCCGTGCGGTTGTGGGTGCCGTTTACCTCGCCCCAGCCGAACGGGAATAAAAACTCTATGTCGCACGCGGCTTTCGCGTAGTGCGCCAGTTTATCGTGGTCGTGGTAGCGAAGATTCTCCTCTTTGATACCGAGGCTCATATAATATTCCTTGCCGAACGCCTTAAAATAGTCATAAAGCTCCGTGTCCGTCCCCTCTTTGCAGAAGGTCTGGAACTCCATCTGCTCAAACTCGATGGTGCGGAAAGTGAAGTTGCCCGGGGTGATTTCGTTGCGGAACGCCTTGCCGATCTGACCGATGCTAAGCGGAAGCTTCGCGCGCATGGTGCGCTGGACATTTAAGAAGTTTACGTATTCGCCCTGCGCGTTTTCCGGACGCAGATAAATGACGCTCTTCGAGTCGTTTGTCACACCGCGAAAAGTCTGAAACATCAGATTGAACTCGCGGATGTCCGTAAAATTCGCCTTGCCGCAGTTCGGGCAGACAAGCTTATTCTCTTTGATGTATTCAAACATCTCCGGCTTTGTCATCTTGTCGGGGTGGGCGTTTGAGTCGAACGCTTCGATGAGATTGTCCGCCCGATGGCGCGTTTTACACTCCTTGCAGTCGAGCAGCGGATCGGAAAAGCTCGAAACGTGTCCGGACGCCTCCCAAACGCGCGGGTGCATCAGGATATCCGCGTCCAGTTCATAGCTGTTCTGACGCTCCTGTATAAATTTTTGTCTCCATGTATCCTTGACATTATTCTTGAGTCTTGTGCCTAAGGGACCGTAGTCCCATGTGTTGGCTAGGCCTCCGTAAATCTCGCTTCCGGCGAAGATGAAGCCCCTGCCCTTGCACAAGGCGACGATTTTGTCCATAGTTTTCTGCGTGTTGTCCATAGTGTTAGTGTTCTCCTTCATTAAAAATCGGTATCCAATTTATTTTTCGGCATAGAGCCTTTGAATTGGCTGTAATACATGTCGGCGTACAAACCGCCTCTTTCGATGAGCTCCTCGTGAGTCCCCTGTTCCTTGATGACGCCGTTGTCGATAAATAAAATCCTGTCGGCGCGTCGTACCGTTGAGAGGCGGTGGGCAATGACGATATTTGTGCGCCCCTTCATTATCTCACTCATAGCCTGCTGGACAAGCAGCTCGGTGCGCGTGTCCACGGAGCTTGTCGCTTCGTCGAGAATGAGGACGCGCGGATTCTTGATCAATGCTCTCGTAATAGTCAAAAGCTGGCGCTGTCCCTGCGATATGTTCGATCCGTTCTCCTCGAGGCGGGTGTCGTAGCCGTCGGGCAGGTTGACGATAAAGTGGTGCGCCCGCGCGTTTTTTGCGGCTTGCTCAATCTCATCGTCGGTGGTATCGAGCCGTCCGTAGCGCAGGTTTTCGCGTACAGTGCCCTCAAACAACCATGTATCCTGCAGCACCATACCGTAGAGCGAGCGCAGCGCTTCGCGGTCGAGTTCGCGGATGTCCGTACCGTCAATCATAATGGAACCGGACGTGACGTCGTAAAATCGCAACAGCAGATTGACAAAAGTCGTCTTACCCGCGCCCGTCGGTCCCACAAGAGCGACGAGCTGCCCGGGTTTTATCGACAGATTCAGGTGTTCGATGAGCGGCTTGTCCTCGCTGTAGGAGAAGAAAACGTCGTGAAAGTCGAGCGACTCCTCAAATGGAGACAGGGGTTTCGGATCGGCGCAGGGCGGCTCCTCCGGCTCGTCGAGAATGGCGAACACGCGCTCCGCCGACGCGAGCGACGACTGGAGATTGTTTGAGATCTGCGCGAGATCGACCATCGGCTGGGTGAACATTTTGGAATAGGCTATAAACGCCGTGATGCCGCCCAAGGTGAACCGCCCCTTGACGACAAGATACCCACCGACGATACAAACAATCACATAGCCGAGGTTATTGACGAAGGAGAGAAACGGCTGGAGCGTTCCGGAAACGAACTGCGCGCGGCGCGTGACGTCATAGAGCAGATTGTTGATGTCCTCAAAATCGTCGATGGCGTTCTGCTCGCGGTCAAAGAGCTTGACGATCTTGTGTCCCGAATACATCTCCTCAATATGACCGTTGAGCTCGCCCATCCTGTCCCACTGCTCACGGAAAAGACGCTTGGATACCGAGAGGAGCCTCAGCGCGATAAACGCGCAGGCCGGTACGACGGAGACCGTAATCAGCATCATGATCCTGTTTTCAAACAGCATGATGAAAAACACGCCGACAATCATGATGACGGAGGTAATCACGGCAATGATGTTGTTTTGCAGGGTATTGCTGATGTTGTCGATGTCGTTGACGATGCGGCTTAAGATTTCGCCCTTGGCGTGCGAGTCAAAAAAGCGCAGCGGCAGCTTTGTCAGCTTCTCATTGATACTCGCGCGCAGTTTGCAGACGATTTTCTGCGCGACGCCGGCCATCGTGTACTGCTCGATATACATGAACAGCGCGCTGAAACCGTAGATGAAAAACAGCTGTACGATTTTTTGCAATATGATGTCCAGTGAAATCTGACCGCCGGACAATTTAACCTGTATCTGTTTTTGCAGCTCGTCGATGGCGACTTCAAGGATTTTCGGCCCCCAGATACTGAGCACCGTGCTGACAGCGGCGATAACAATGACAAACGAAACCGTCAGGTTTCCGCGGAAAAGCATTTTGATAAGGCGCTCGATGCTCGGACCGAAATTTTTTGGTTTTTCGTCCCACTTGGTCATTTTTCGGTAGGCGGCGTAACGCGCTTTTCGCTCGGCGCGCCGGCGTTCTACATCCTCGCGGGTATGCGCGGCAGGCTGTCTATTCATATAGACTGTACCTCCGCTTCTTCCTTTTTCAACTGGGATTCCACAATTTCGCGGTAGACCGGCGACGACTCGAGGAGTTCCGCGTGTCTACCGACGGCGGCGATTTTACCCTCGTCGAGCACGATAATTCTGTCGGCGCCTATAATGGTGCCGACGCGCTGGGCGACGATGATGATATTGGCCTCTGTCAGCGATTCGTGAAGCTTCGTCCTCAGACGCGCGTCGGTCGCGTAGTCGAGCGCGGAAAAGCTGTCGTCGAATATGTAAAACTCGGCGTTTTTGATGATGGCGCGCGCTATTGCCAGGCGCTGCTTCTGACCGCCGGATAAATTGATGCCGTTCTGGCTGACGAAATGGTTGAGCTTGTCCGGCAGCTTCTCGACAAAATCCCGCGCCTGCGCGATGTCGAGCGCGCGCCATATTTCCCCGTCGGTGGCGTCCTCCTTGCCGTAGCGGAGGTTGTCCGCAATCGTGCCGCTGAACAAAAACGCCTGCTGCGGAATAAAACCGATCTTCGCGTGGAGTGTCGGCAGCTTTATATCGCGCACATCGACGCCGTCGACAAGGACCGCCCCGTCGGTGACGTCATAAAAACGCGGAATCAAATTTATGACGGTAGATTTCCCCGAGCCAGTGCCGCCGATGATGGCGGTGATCTCGCCGGGCGCGGCGGTAAAGCTGATACCGCCGAGCACCGTCACTATACCGTCCTCACCCTTGTAACCGAAGCTGACATCGCGAAACTCCAGATACCCCTTAAGCCCCGCGTCCTCCTCGACATCCCGGACGGTTTCGGTAAGCGAGGGTACGATGTCGAGCACCTCGCCGATACGATTGGCGGAAATTTTCGCGCGCGGAATCATGACGAACATAGCCGCCGCCGTAGAAAGCGCGTAGACGACAAAAATCAGATAAAAAATAAACGCTTCCAGATCGCCGACGGTGTTCGCGATTTCAGCGGTATCGGTCAGCCGCTCAATCTGCTTGCCGCCGATATAGACGAGCGTGACGATGAGTGAAAAAATAAACAGGGTGACAATCGGAATCAGCGAGGCAAAGAAGCGGTTGATTTTTAAGAGCGTGCCGGTCAGCTCCTCATTGGCGGTACCGAACCGACGCGCCTCGTACTGCGTGCGGTTGAAAGCTCTGGTGACGCGGATGCCACCGATATTTTCGCGGATAATCAGGTTGAGTTTGTCGGTACGCTTTTGAACCACATCAAACATCGGCAGAATTTTTCTGGCGACCAAAAAAGCTGTCACGCCGATGACCGGCGCGATGCCTAAGATGACCATCGAAAGCGCCGGGTCCATAATAACAGCCATTAACGAGCCGCCAACCAACATGACCGGCACGGTAATCATTGATTTCAGGAGCATCAGCGTCATATCCTGCACCTGACGAACGTCGTTGGTCGTGCGGGTAATCAGTGAAGATACACCGATTTTATCAATGTCCGCCTGCGAAAAGCTCTCGATCTTTAAAAATACCTCGCGGCGCAGTACGGCGGAAAAACCGGCGGATACCTTGCTGGAGCAATAGCTCGACGCGACGGAAATACAAACGCCCAGCGCCGACGCCAGCAACATGATACCGCCGATTTTGATGATATACGGTATATCTTGATTTTTAATGCCTTCGTTGATGATCACCGACATCAGAAGCGGAAGAATCAGCGTTAAAAGATTGTGGAGGAGAACGAGAAACACGGTGAAAATCGCGAAATTTTTATGCGGTTTTAAGAATCGAAAGAGTCTGATCACGAAAAAAATCCTCCGCGTGTATATAAAAGATATATATCTTTATAATGTTATCATCTTTTACTTATTTTGGCAACTGTTTTTTCTTCGTTTATAGCAAATCCAGGATGCCCGGGAGGTTACAAACCGGAAAGAGGTTATAAATTCTTTTCGTGTGGATTTCAACGCGGATATTTACATCACCGGTTCTAACGCTGAATTACTGTCCGGCAAGCCAGCTACACATATTGCCTATATGGAACAAGACTAAAAAACACCAACAGCCTGCGAACACAGGCTGTTGGTTAAATCATTTTAATTAATATTTATACCACATTTTGTGCAGAATTGTGCGTTTTCAGCCAAAACAGCGCCGCATTGTTTACAAACTGATTGCGGTTGGGGAACAGATTGATCGGGCTGTGTGTAAGTCTGTTGAGCCGGTGGATATTGTTGCTGTGGAACTCCAAACGGTTGCGCCATTCCGCAACCTCCGGCAATCATTTGAATATCATTTCCGATGCTTTTTGGAAGTCCGGATTGCTGTATGGTTCCTATTATAGCTGTAATCCATGGAATTATACATACAAACCATCCGATTACAAAAGCGACAATTTTACCCGTCCATTCGGCATCGGTATAATTAACAATGACGGTTTCACCCTGTATCATAATATTTGCTTTTAAGCCGAGTGCCAATCCAACATATTTTTTGATCCCATCGTCATCCTTACGGAAATCAATAGAAGCACCTTCTCCCATCGGCATTGCAGTTACGACAAACCCTTTGGCTTGGTACATTTGCGTGATTTTCCCGACCAATTCCTGAATATTAAAATTCGGCGGTACGGGAAACATGGTTGTATTTGACATCGCCTAAACTCCTTTTTGTTTTTATATATTAAGCAATAGATTATTGCTCAACACTCTGACAATATAACAAGCCGCAAATAAAATAATTACGCTGAAAAAGATAACCGTTTCGACCTTGTTGCTGAATCTCTTTTTTAAAACATTTCTATGTAAACAATACATAACCCACGGTATAGCCACAAAGACCAAAGGGTGATATTGAAGGGCTGTCTTTATATCTAAGCGCAAAACAGCTGAACAAGCGCGTGTCATTCCACAGCCCGGACAGGGAATGTGAAAAAAATAGTAAATCGGGCATTTGTAGACGTACGCCAAAAAGATTAAGACAATGCAAGCTGTTCCATGGATAACGAAAAATCTTCCCAATCTTTTCTTGAACTGATTTTTGATTAGAACACGCACCTCTTCTTTTATGCTTACCTATACAAAAAGGTGAACCTTTTCAACATATATATACGATAATATATTAACAGGTTAGCTCCGCGTTTGCAAGTAAATTTTACCATAATGCGAAAAATTCGAGCAAAAATTTCCACTATAAAATAATGTTCTTGGTTAATATCTTTTCTTAAAGAATCCATACAACATTATTCAAGAATTGTGAATTAATACTTGAGCGCCTGATACCCAACTTCGTCACGCTCAAGCATCCAGTGAGTCAATTCGTGAGCCGCGGTATACAAAGCCGGATATTCTCCGTAAAAGTTGATGTATATGGTATCGGTTGAGGATTCGTATCGTCCGTTAGGCGCATCCTTTGCTTTATCGCCTTATACAACGATTTCTTTGTACTCGGTTATAAGACAAGGAACCTGTCCCCATGTCTTATGCGAAGGTTCATTTTCCATGTATGTTTCCCGCTCCCATTTCGTATAGTGAATTATACGAAAAGAAAGCGGGTGGCGTCATGGTTACCATATTATCAATCGATGGCGGCGGGATACGCGGTATCATTCCCGCCGCTTTTCTTGCCGAAATCGAAAAAAGGACCGGCAAAGCTATCTGTGAGCTGTTTGACCTCATCGCCGGAACCTCGACCGGCGGTATCATCACGGCTATGCTGACGGTTCCAAATTCGGAAAACAGACCGAAATATTCAGCCGAACAGGTCGCGGCGCTCTACAGGGAGCTGGGGCGCAGCGTATTCCACAGTTCCCCTCTCCGCAAAGCCATGCCTATGAGCGGACTGCTGTCCGCGCGGTACTCCTCCGACAATCTGGACCGATATTTACTTGAATTTCTGGGCGGTACGCGGCTGCACGAGACATTGACGGACGTTCTGATCCCCGCCTATGAAACACAGAGCGCCACGCCGTGGTTTTTCAAAACGCGTTACGCCGCGGCACACCGCTCACTGCAGGACGATCCCCTGCTCGCGCAGGCTGTGCGCGCCACCGCGGCGGCGCCGTCATACTTCTCGCCTGCGAGGATTGGCGAGCTTTGCTTTATCGACGGCGGCGTGTTCGCCAACAATCCGGCGGTCTGCGCCTACGCCGAGGCGCGGCGGCTGTACCCGGGCGAAAGGGACATCACCGTCGTCTCTTTGGGCACCGGCAGGCGTCCCGGAAGTTTGTCTTGCAATAAAATTAAAAATTGGGGCGCGGTGCAGTGGGCAATCCCGCTGCTTGGCGTCCTGTCGGATTCCGCGAGCGCGACGGTCAATTACCAGATGAACACGTTCGTCGACGTCCGGCATTACTTCCGCTTCAATCCGACGCTCGACGCCGATTCGACGGATATGGATAACGCGGGCAAGGAGAACATAAAGCGGCTTGAAACAGTCGCGCAAAATGAGATACAAAAAAACGCAGGACGGCTCGACGAGGTCTGCCGCCTGCTGTAAAAAACGCCCGCGGGCGTTTTTTCAACTGTATTCGCCTTGCGGCGAGTGATATTGAGCTTCGCCTGAAACCGAAGGTTTCAATATCACTCCGAGCGCAGCTCGGAATATCACTTTTGC
>CAYYFY010000028.1:0-11937 GCA_964471035.1 uncultured Eubacteriales bacterium | reverse complement strand
CCATTGGAGAAGAAATCATTAAACAGGAGGTTAAGAATATGGCAAACATCCCCCGTCCCGAATATCCGAATCCAATTTTTCAGCGCGAGGACTGGATCAATTTGAACGGCGCGTGGGCGTTCGAGATCGACAACGGCAATTCCGGCGCGGCGCGCGGGCTTTGGAAGCGCGACGCGGTTTTATCGGGCAGTATCACCGTGCCGTTCTGTCCGGAGAGCGCGCTTTCCGGCGTCGGTCATAAGGATTTTATGGCGGCGGTCTGGTATCAGAGGACGGTGACCGTCACGGCTGAGCAGGCGAAAAAGCGCGCGTTTCTGCGTTTCGGCGCGGTCGATTTCCACGCGGTCGTCTATGTGGGCGGCGAGGAGGCGGGCGAGCACTTCGGCGGCTACAGCTCGTTTTCCACAGAGGTTACGGGCAAGCTGCGCGCAGGCGATAATATAATCACCGTCTACGCGCAGGACGACGTGAGAAGCCCGATGCAGGCGCGCGGCAAGCAGAGCGAGGAGTTTTATTCGCACGCCTGCGACTACACGCGCACCACGGGCATCTGGCAGACGGTGTATCTCGAATTTGTGCCGAAAAACTTCATAAAAGGCGTTAAGTATTTTCCGAATATTGAAACCGCGTCTCTCCAGATCGAGGCGGAGCTTGAGGGAGAGGGCGTATTCACGGTGGAGGCGCTCTGGGACGGACAGCCTGTCGGCAAGGCGTCGTCCGCGCTGTCGGGCAACGCCGTTTCTTTAACGCTGACACTGTCGGAAAAGCATTCGTGGGAGATTGGGAAGGGTGGATTATACACGCTGAAGCTCACCTTCGGCGAGGACGCGGTCGATAGCTATTTCGGTCTGCGCGAGGTAGGGATGCAAAACGGAAAATTCCTGCTCAACGGCAAGAGCGTGTTCCAGCGCCTTGTCCTCGATCAGGGCTTTTATCCGGACGGCGTCTATACAGCGCCATCTGAGGACGCGCTCATAGGAGACATCGAAATGTCGATGGCTGTCGGCTTCAACGGCGCTCGCCTGCATCAGAAAATTTTCGAGCCGCGCTTTTTATACCACTGCGACAGGCTAGGCTATATGGTCTGGGGCGAACACGGCAACTGGGGCATGGACATCTCCGATTATCAAACGGTTAAATATTTCCTGCCGGAGTGGCTGGAGACCCTGGAGCGCGACTTCAATCATCCGGCGATCGTCGGCTGGTGCCCGTTCAACGAGACGTGGGATTATAAAAATAAACGGCAGGACGACGACATCCTGCGCACGGTCTACAAGGTCACGAAAGCCTATGACAAAACGCGCCCATGCATTGACTCGAGCGGCGGTTATCATGTGATTACCGATATTTTCGACGTCCACGATTACGACCAGAATCCGGACAGTTTCAAGGCGCACTACGATGAGCTCGTGACCGACGGTGAGCTGTACGACCAGCTGAGCATACACCATCCGGGACGGCAGGAGTACCGCGGCGAGCCGGTATTTATGAGCGAGTATGGCGGCATTCGCTGGAGCGTCGACAGCGCCGACAAAAAGGCGTGGGGCTACGGGAACGCGCCGAAAACACAAGAGGAATTCATGGCGCGCTACAAGGGGCTTTCTGACGCGCTGCTCGGCAACGAAAGGATCTTCGGATTTTGTTATACGCAGCTGACCGACGTCGAGCAGGAGCAGAACGGCATATACACCTTTGACCGGAAAGAAAAATTCGACGCCGCCGCGCTCAGGGCGATCAATTCCCGCAAGGCGAAAATCGAGGACTAAAAACAAACCCGCTCCGCTTTTTTAAGGCGGAGCGGTCTTGTCTTTGTGTTGTTATACCGGTTGGAAGGTTTCGAGTTTCGCGGCGACGCGTAAGATTTTGCGCACCTCCGGCATGCTGATTTTACCGTTACGGTCGAGGTCTGCGGCGGCCAGCTGTGCGGCTGTCGGTTTGTCGAGACCCGCGGCAAAGCGCAGTGCGGCGCGCGCGTCGGGAATGTTGACGCCAGCGATGCCGTTCACATCGCCGGCAACGATAATTTTTTTGGTATCTATGGCGGCGCCTTCGCCGTTCATGATCAGAACGGCTGCGCCCGTGTAGAGTATATCGTTATAGTTCAGCAAAGAGCCGGTCGAGCCGTCGGATACGACAAATGCGGCGGGGGCAAGCTGCTCGAGTAATCCGCCGACGGTGGCGGCACCGTGTCGCAGGATCAGGAAGTTGCTTATGCTGTTAATCGCGAGCGGCGCATTGCTCCCCGTGATGAGCGGCGTGACTTTTGAAACGAGTGTTACGGTATAATCGGGCGCGTAGCGGAGCACGAGCGGGCAGCCGTTCGGAGCGTATTTTTCAATTTCCAGCGAATATATACCGACATCGTGCTTATCCCCTTCCAGTGGGATTTCACCGTTGTCGTTGGTCGGACCCTGCGCGATAAAAAAACTGCCCTTAAAGGTCACCGTCGCTCCGGCGACAGGATTAACCGTCGTTGTCGGCTCCCATGTTATCGGATCATAGGTGACGTCAATGCTGACAAACCGCAGGATGCCCGCGCCGAGGCGGGATAAATCGAGGATGGGCTTCTGCATTCCGACGCCGAAGGGATCGCCGTAATACAATACGACGCTGTCACCGTCGTTGAGCGAATAATCAGAGATACCGACCGACGGCTCCGTGCTGTTGACGAGGTAAGACCAGCCGTCATAGCCGCCGTAGGTGGCAGCGGCGACGCCGTTTATAGCGGTTACATAACCGCCGCTAAGACCGGCTATGGTCAGCGCGTCGTCCTGACTGTCGGCGTAAGCGAGCGCGTCCTTGACCGTCAGACCGTTGCCGACAAGCGGAACGCTTATAGTCCGGTAAAACATATTGCCCGTAATGCCCTCAATCCGGATAGTGATGTTGTATGAATCCGCAGCCGCAGCCGGTACGGTCAAAGAGAACAGCAGTACGGCGGCCAGAAGAAGCGCGATGGATTTTTTCATTAATTGACCATCCTTTCTTACGAGGCGGAAGTTTTGTCCGGTCGGCGAAGCCGATTCGCATCTTCACCTATGATACGAAAGGACAAAACTTCGGTTTGAAAGATCTATTTTTCAAACGACCCTCTTGTGTTTTTCTTTAAAATAACACAAGAGGGCGTTTAATGCAAGGAATATTCAAAAATACTATATCTCCAGACCGCCTTTTCTCTTTCTTCCAAGACCGAATTGGATGATGATGATGCTGGCTGTGACGATAGCGGCGAGCATTTTACCGGTGAAATCCTGGAAAAACGCGAGCGTTCCCGCAAGATGGGGAAGACGCACAATCTTAACGCCCTGTACGGCATTGTAGGAAACAGTCGTCGTCGCGTCCTTTTCCTTATCCATATACAGGGTCAGTTTTTTTGCGGAAGTATTTGTGTTTTTGACCTCTAAAAAAGCCGCATACTCGAAGTTTTGATAGTTGAACGCGACGACGTCGCCCTCTTTGATATTGGCCAGGTCCGTTTTTTTGATGAAGATGGAATCGCCGCTCTTAAAGCCCAACACGGTATTGTCCGTCCCGACCCTCACGAAAGCGTAGTCGAAATGAGGCAGTACATATACCGCGAGAAGAGCTCCGATATACAGAAGAATAAACAGTGGGATCAATAGGGAAAACAACTTGGCAAACACGATACACACCTCCAACAAAATTTAATATACTAATTCATTATAGCATAGAATAGTATATTTGTAAATTACCAGTTTGTTGACAATTCGGTAACAAAAATTTTATGGGGGTTTGGCGGAATCATTTTGCCTGTTTGGAATATTTTTGTTTATACACAAAGCGCATTAAGCGCGTCTCAAGCGCGTTGATGGGTTTGACTTTGTCGTACAGACGGGAGCCGAGGTATGCCTTGCAGTTTTTGTCGGTGACCATTTCGACGGCTTCGGCATCGCTTTTATTTCCCGCGCAGCAGAGCGCGCCGTTGTCCTTGAGCAGCACGGCGTTTCGCCCTTTCATAGACTTGACCGCCTTTTTCGAAGATTTCAGGGTGCGGTTCGGGTCAAAGACGGCGCACTTGAGCGAGGGACCGACAAGCTGCGCGAAATCGTCGAGCAACGGGAGCAGCTTTTTATTTCCCGCCGAGACCGCGAGGATGTCATCTTTTTTCGTATGGAGGATGTTGTTCACGTCCTCCCTCTTTTTATAAACCATCCAGTGGAGGTCCGCGGTGTCGGGGACGTCGCGCCCGCCGATTAAAGTGCCGCTTTTGATGTCGATGACGGCGGTGTCCCTGTCATTTGCGCCGATGGAAAAGCATCCGCCGACGCGTGCGCTTTCGGCTGCCTCACAGACAGCAGCCGTTTCCGTGGCATTTTCCTTGATACGGCACAGCACATAGTCCCTGACCGACGAGAAACCGTCGGATACCGCGCCGGTGAACTGGGAGCAGCGCTCCGCGAGGTGCTGCTCGCAGACCCTTTCGAGTGTCTGAGCGACTAAGAACGCCTCGCCGCTGTCCCCTCCCATGCAGAGCGCGCCGTGGCGGCACATCACGACGGCTTTGGAATCCGAACGCGTAAGCGCGGCGGCGACGCCTTTTCTTAAGGTCGATGTGCCCGGCAGACCGTAGGCGGCGCACGGAACGTCCTTGCCGATAATACCGGCGGCGAAATCGGGAACATAGTTAATGTCCGCGCCTATGGCGCTGACGACCGAGGCGTAGACCTGATGCGTATGGATGACGAAGTTTACGTCCTTTCTCAAGCGGTAGCAGGAGGCGTGTATCCCCTTCTCCGACGAGGGCTTGATATCGCCCTCATAAGACAGGTCGTCAATTTTTACGAGTACAATATCCTCGGGCGTGAGCGTCTCATACGGACGTCCGCTCGGGGTAATGACGAACTGCGAGTCGCTGACCCGCGCGCTCACATTGCCCCAGGTGCGGGCGATCAGTCCTGTTTCAACGAGTTTTTTGCCAGCCTCTACAACAAGTTCTTTAGCAATTGTTATGTCCATAGGCTCTCCTTTATTCAGGCTTGATGGTGACGTTCTGAAACACCTTGTCAAAGCGTTTGAGCGCCTCGTCAATGAGCTTCGGGGTGTAGGATGCGTTGGTATACAGGCGGCTGCCCGCGAGTGTGACAAGACCTTCAGCCATATACGCCGCACCCATGTGCTCCATTTCCTTTTTACGGACGCTCGTCGCTGAGAGGACGCCCGGAATGCCCCACGGCTTGTGCCAGTTGATGGAGAAGTGCATCGTTCCGACGCTGTCGAGGTGGCAGATGGAGCCCTGATTGAACGCGACGAAGGGCAGGTTATATTTTTTGATCAGTTCTTTAAGTCCGGCGGTGAGTCTGTCGCCCATCTGTCCTGCTTTTTGGCAGGCGTTCTGCTTATCGATTTCCTCAAGCGTGTAGTAACCGGCGACGCAGGAAATGGGCGTGGCCGCCATCGTGCCGCCGATGAGCGCTTTCTTGATCTTGGTGCTGCCGTCGAGCCCCGCGCCGAGGTACTTCATGTACTCCCGCTTGCCGCCGAGTCCGCCCGCGCCGGGATAGCCGCCGGCAATGACCTTACCGAAGATAGTCAGGTCGGGCGAGACGCCGTAGTAGCCCTGAGCGCACGCCATGCCGATTCTGAAGCCCGTGACGACCTCGTCGAAGATGAGGAGCGAACCATATTTGCGGCAGAGTCTCTCAACGCCCTTATTGAAGTCGAAATCGAGCGGTCTGGTGCCGCTTTCAGGGCCGACGGGTTCGATAAACACCGCCGCGGTGCCGCCGCAAAACTGATTGAGGCGCAGAACCTTTTCCAGGCTGTCGAGGTCGTTGGGGAAAAACTCCTGCGTGTGTTTAAAGATATAGAGCGGTACGCCGCTTGCCTGCGTGAATTTAGAGCCGGGGATACGGATGCCGTAGCCGAGCTGGTCGCTCCAGCCGTGATACGCGCCGCCCATCTTGACGATGTTCTTGTTTTTGGTGGCGAGACGCGCCACGCGTACGGCCGCCATACAGGCCTCCGTGCCCGATCCGAGCATACGGAACATCTCGACGGTCTCAACGCTGTCGGCAATCTTCTTTGCCAGCTTGTACTCGAACTCGTGGAACAGTCCGGTTGACGGACCGCAGGTATTCAGAAGGTCGATGACCTTCTCGCGCACCTCGGGAGGGTTGGAGCCGAGCACGGTCGGACCGCCGGCCTGAAGAAAATCGAAATATTCGTTGCCGTCGATGTCCCAGAGCTTCATGCCCTCGGCCTTCGTAAAGACGAGCGGGAACGGATAGTTGAACGCGAGGTTGTGCTGGACGCCGCCGGGTATGATCTGGCGCGCTTCTTCAATCATCGCCTTGCTCTTCTGGCATTTCTTTTCGTAAAAATTTTCTTCATAATCGGCAAGAACCTCGGGCTTGATCGAATAGATCGGCTTCTTGATCAATTCGTCGAGCTGCGCGGTTATCCCTCTGGCGTCGTTGTATTTGTCGATGGCGAATCTGGTATCCATTATGATTTCCTCCTTGCGGTGAATGTGTATTCACTAAAACATTATACTACTATATAAAGAAATGTCAACGGTTTAAGGAGAAAAATAATGCGCTTTAAACACAATAATCTGTTTGACTTCATTGTATAATTTTGATATAATGAATAAAATCTTTTTTGATAAGGAGGATGCTTTCGTGACTGACGCAAAAACCTTAGCGTACATCAATATGTACGCGCTATTAGGCACTCTTGAGAATCTGTGCGAGCTGGTTCCCGAGGCGTCGGACCTGCTGAAGGGCAAAAAACCGATTGCCATCGGTTTTGAGGTCAAGGGCGGTCCCAGCGCGACGCTCACGTTCAAAAACGGCAAATGCCGTATGGAACAGGGCATAGGCAAGTGCGACATCAAGCTGCCGTTCTCGTCTCCGGAGAAATTTAACGGATTGATCGACGGTACGGTGACGCCGATTCCCAGTAAAGGCTTCACCCACATCAAGTTCCTGCTCGGGGAGTTTACGCAGCTGACGAATATTCTGACCAAGTATATGCGTCCGGACCCGAAGGACCTTGAGGACAGAACGTTCTTTTTAGCGAGCACCACGCTGATGCTCTACACCATCACTGTCGCCATCTCTCAGATCGGCAACAACGATGAGATCGGCAAGTTCTCCGCCGCCCACATGGTTGACGGCGACATCGCCATGCTGGTTAAGGACGGTCCCGGGGCGACGATTCGGGTTAAGGATCACCGCCTTGTCACCATCAAAAAGCCTCCCGAAAAGCCGCGCGCGCTCATGGAGTTCAAGGACATCGATTTGGCGCGGGCGCTGTTTGACGGCAAGGTAAACGCCTTGGCGTGTATCGGCGCCGGCGACATTCGCATGGGCGGCATGATTTCAATGGTCGATAACTTAAACCGCATACTCGACCGCGTTGCCCTTTATCTGGCTTAAAGGAGGACTGAATATGGCTATGAAAATTTACAAGCACGACAAGAGCCGCGAATATTTCGACAGGGCGACCAAGGTCATTCCTTCGGGCGTCTACGGTCATCTCGGCCCGGCGGAGGGCTGCATGATTCCGGTCAGCTCCTTCCCGCTCTTCGGCGCGAGCGCCAAGGGAGCGCACTTTACCGATATTGATGGTAACGACTACATCGACTATATGTGCGCCTACGGTCCCAACGTGCTCGGCTACTGTGACGAGGACGTTGACGCCGCCGCTGTCGCGCAGTCAAAAATCGCCAACTGCACGACCTCCCCGTCGATCAAGATGATTGAGCTTGCCGAGCTGATGGTCGATACCGTCGCCTCGGCGGACTGGGCGTTTTTCGCCAAGAACGGCAACGACGCCACCACCGCCGCCATTATGACGGCGCGCGCCCACACCCATAAGAAAAAGATTGTTTTTGTCAACGGCTTTTATCACGGCGTCGCTCCGTGGACACAGAAGCTCGATTATCCGGGCGTCATTCCCGAGGACGTCATGAACAACCTCTACGTTGACTGGAACGACTTTGACGCTTTAGAGAAGCTCATCGCGCAGAACGAGGGCGAGGTCGCCGCGTTCATCGCCACGCCCTATATGCACGGCAACTTCCTTGACAACCAGCTGCCCGCCGAAGGGTACTGGCAGAAGGTCAGAAAGCTCTGCACCGACAAGGGCATCGTGCTCATCGTCGACGACGTGCGCTGCGGCTTCCGTTTAGACCTTGCCGGCAGCGACCATTTCTACGGCTTCGAGGCTGACCTGATCTGCTTCTGCAAGGCCATCGCCAACGGCTGGAACGTCTCCGCCCTCTGCGGCAAGGATTTCATCAAGTCCGCCGTCAGCTCCCTCTCCTACACGGGCAGCTACTGGCTGAGCGCCGTGCCGTTCGCCGCGGGTATCGCCTGTATCGGCAAGCTTAAAAAACTTGATGCGCCAAAGATGTTCCGCGAGAAGGGTTTGGCTTTGACCGGCGGCTTTGTCGATGCGGCGAGAAACAACGGCATCGACCTCGTCGTATCCGGCGAACCGGCGCTGTTTTACCTGCGTATCGCCAACGACGACAGCCTGTTCTTGCACCAAGAATGGGTGCAGGAGTGCGTGAAGCGCGGTATCTTCATCACCAGCCACCACAATCACTTCATCAACGCCGCGTTGAGCGATGAGGATATTAAGAAATCCATTGAGATTGCCGAGGACGCGTTCAAGGCGCTCAAGAAAAATCATCCGGAATTATAAAGGAGGAGTTTGAATGCCACTGAAAAAGGCCGAATGGCTCGCGCTTGAAAAAAAGGCCGACGAGCTGCGCAGGCTTACGCTGGACACCACCTACTGGGCGGGCAGCGGACACATCGGCGGAGGCTTGTCCATGATGGACATCTTCACCGTACTCTATCATAAGTATATGCATATCAAGGTCGATGACCCGAACTGGGAGGACCGCGACAGGCTCATCGTCAGCAAGGGGCACGCCGGAATCGCCTACGCGCCGGTGCTCTGCGACTTAGGGTTCAACGACAAGGAGCAGCTGAAAACCTTCAACCATACAAACTCGAAGATGGGCATCCATCTTGACTCCAATAAGGTTGTCGGCGTCGATGCATCGACCGGCTCGCTCGGTCATGGTCTCCCGATGGCCATCGGCATGGCGTTGGCGGCAAGAATCCGCGGCAAGGATTATAAAACCTTCTGCGTTTTAGGCGACGGCGAGTGCGACGAAGGCTCCAACTGGGAGGCGGGAATGACCGCCGCGCACTACAAGGTCACCAATATGATTTCCTTTGTTGACCGCAACCGCTGCATGATCGACGGGCGCACCGAGGATATTATGGCGCTCGAGCCGTTCTGTGACAAGTGGACGGCATTCGGTTTCATCGTCAAGGAGATTGACGGCAATAACATCAGCGAGCTGTGCGACGCTATCGACTTCGCCTATGAGAACAAGACCGACAAGCCTGTCATGATCGTCGCCAACACCAAAAAGGGCTGCGGCATCGACTTCATCGAGGACAATTATGTCTGGCACTACGGCGCGTTCGACGAGGCGAAATACGAACAGGCGAAGAAAGAACTCGACGAAAGCTATAAAAAGCGCGTAGCCCGCGCACAAAAGGAGGGCGTGTAATATGGCAGGCGGTATGACCTACACGGCGGTCGATTCCACTTCTCTTTCGACTGCCGAAATTTACGGCAAGGCGCTCGTTGAGCTGGGGCGCGCGCATCCCGAGGTCGTCGCTCTGACGGCTGACCTCGCCAAATCCACAAAGATAGGCGACTTCCAAAAGGAGTTTCCGGACCGTTTCTTCAACGTCGGCATAGCGGAGCAGAATATGTTCGGCGTGGCGGCCGGTATGGCAAAGGCGGGGCTTGTCCCCTTCCTGTCAACCTTCTCGGTTTTCGCGTCCTTGCGCGCGGCTGACCAGCTCCACTCGGATTTATGCTATCAAAATATCAGTGCCAAGGTCATCGCGACCCACTCGGGCACCTCGTTCGGCCAAGCGGGCTCCACGCACCACGCGATCGTCGATCTTGCCTTGGCGCGCTCGATTCCGAACCTCACGGTCATCTGTCCGGCGGACGGTCATGAGACATACAACGCCGTTATGGCCGCGTACAATACCCCCGGCCCGTTCTACATCCGCATCAACAGGGGCTTTGACCGCGTTCTGTACAAGGACGCTGACTACGGCTTCGAGCTCGGGAAAGCCGTCACGGTTCACGAGGGCACCGACATTACAGTCATCGCCACAGGTTCCTGCGTATTTCAGGCGCTGCAGGCCGCTGAATTCCTCGAAAAATCCGACGGACTCAAGGTCAGAGTCATCAACATCCACACCATCAAACCCATTGACAAAGAGGCGATCGTCAAGGCCGCCGTCGAGACCCGCCGCATCATCACCGTCGAGGACCATAACGTCATCGGAGGCTTAGGCTCCGCCGTCGCCGAGGTTGTCGTCGAGAGCGGCAAGGGCTGTGCTTTCAGGAAGCTCGGCATACAGGATAAGTTCGCCCCCATCGGTCTGCACGAGGACATCATGTCGATTTTAGGCATCGACTCCAACGGTATCATCGAATCCGTCCGTGAGACGATGAAGATGGACTTTGAGCAGGACGACGACTGGAACGACGAAGTATAAAAGCGGCGCGCAGAAAGGACTGATTGATTTGGCGTCTAAAGACGAGCTCTATACCAATAAAATATTCCTGTGCGGCGCGTTGCCCCTCCTTAAGACGATTGTCGCCGATATACCGTCGCTGAAAAAGAAATTCGCGAAAATTCACGCGATCTATCAGGTGAGCGCCCTCGATGCCGACGCTCCCGATGGCAAGTACGCGACGCACTTCGTGGTCAACGGGGACGAGTGGCTTGTTCACGCCGATAAGGTGGCGTACCGTATCCACGGTCAGCCGTTCGTGGAGCTCCAGTTCAAGAGCGTCGCGGCGATGAACGACTTTTTCAAGGGCAAGATGAGTCCGGCTACCCTGCCGAAATTCATAGGCGCGGCGCACTTCACCAAGGAATTCGTCGCGTTTATGGCGGCGCTCCTTAAGATGTCCGCGCTGCTTGGGGCAACCGCCATTCCGGAGGACCCCGCGACCAAAAAGCTGCTTGTCAAGCTCTACTTCTACTTGCTGTCTACGGGCATCAGCGCGCTCAACAAGCAGGGACACGAGGGCGTCCATGACTGGACAATGAAAAGTCCCGACCGCATCTACGCGTGGGCGGTGGAAAACGAGCCGGATGTCAGCGCGTATTTGCGTATCAAGGCGGGCAAGAGCAAGGCGGGCAAGGGCGAATATAAGCGCGCCATGCCGTTCTTCACCATGAAGTTCAATAACTTTGACAGCGCCTTGGGTATTCTGATGTCCATCGACGATATGCTTGAGTCGGTGCGTACGGGCAAGCTGATTATGGAGGGCGCCCCCGAATTCGGCGGGCAGATCGGCGAGTATATGATGCTCGTCGGCTCTCTGGCAAAATAATGTCTTAGCAATGCCGTGAACTTTCCTCCAATTGCTTGCATTTATTTTTGAATATACCTTGACATGGCAATTTTTCTGTTGTATAATAACGCAGTATTTTGGAAACTGTACCTTCGGCGTACAGCGGAGGGAGGGAATCACCAATGAGTCAAGTCAAAGTTAAGGATAATGAGTCGCTCGACAGCGCTCTCAGAAGATTTAAAAGACAGACCTCAAGGGACGGCGTTATTCAGGAAGTCCGTAAGAGAGAGCACTACGAGAAGCCTTCCGTCAAGAGGAAGAAGAAGTCCGAGGCCGCTCGTAAGCGCAAATATTATTAAGAAGGTTTTAAGGAGGATGGAGTGGTTCCGTCCTCCTTCTTTTTTGTATTATGGAAAAACATGCTTTTCAATATCGTTTTCGCACCGTCTGTGAAATCACGCCGGAAATACTGCAAAAGATCGGCATAGAAGCCGTCGCGGTCGATCTTGACAACACGCTTGTCTTTGACGCGACGTTCAAATTCCGCAAGGGCGCGAG
>CAYYFY010000027.1:0-12130 GCA_964471035.1 uncultured Eubacteriales bacterium | reverse complement strand
TCGTTTAACTCCGTGTACATCTGGTTGCGGACATGGGCGTTAATAGGATAGAGAAACTTCGGAATGATGGAGAGCAGTCCCGTTACCTGCGGCACGACGGTGCACATGGCAAAGAGCCAGAACTTTGTGCGCTCGGTCTGCGAGCCGATTTTTTGCTGCTGTGTGTAGCCGATCTTCGAATAGACCATATTGCGTATTGAGCCCATGAATATGTTTTGCAATTTTATCATTAAGTTTTTTGCCGCGTTGGTCGTCGCCTCGACGCGGTAGCCGTTTTTCCATTCGCAGTAATCCATGACCTCATTGTTCATATCGGCGAGGATGACTTTGTCAAGCCCGAAGGTAAGCTTGCCTAAAAATGCCTCGATCCCGAGGACGACGGACATAAACAACAGCCTTTTATAATTTTTACGCGGCAAACCGAGTAAAAACACAGTAGTCCAGCGTATGCGGCCGTAAAGGTCGGAAAAGACCCACATCGCCTTGGTGGAGAACTTGCGGCGCAGCCACGGGACAAAGGCGTAGCTCACCGTGCCGACCATGCCGGACGGGAAGTTGATGACCGTATCGAGCGCCGCCGAGCCTAAGACGTCGATCATGTACATACTCTTGTCGGTGCCTACGCTGAAATTGCCGAGCATCGACGACAGCGTCATGAGCAGCACGGGATAGTTGTTGACGATGGCGCGCAGTCCTTGCCGTATGTTCGGAATGTCGATAGACTGCATGACGCGCTCCCGTGATACGAGAAAATACCACAGGCTTAAAGCGGACGAAACCACGCCGGTGCCCACGCCCATTATCAGATAGAGATTGTCAAAACGCCAGCGAAGAATGCCGTTGTTGATAAGATCGTAGAAAACGCCCATTAAAATACCCGGCAGGTCCTCGCCGAGGTATCCCGTAATAAGGTTGGCGAGCATTAAAAGACGCGTACGCTCGCCGGGGCTGGGGGTGACCGTGGACATATAGCCGGTTTTGGCGATGCCCGTAAAGGTACCCGCCGTCTCGCGGACGATGCCCAAAGCAAAATAGTAGACGAGCTTTGGCAGAAAGACGGCGCTTGTGTTCGGGAAGAGGAACGGGAGGAACCAGTAGAACGTGGCGAGCAGCGTCAGCGGAATCTGAAACGCGACGATATACGGGCGGAATTTTCCCCAGCGCGTGCGCGTCCTGTCAACGATGACGGCGAACAGACCGTCGTTAATAACGTCCCATATGCCCGTGAAAATGCCGATAAACGCCGAGATCTTAAAATCGATTCCGACGATGTCCCAGATAAAGCGGTTGCTGTAGCCCTCGATGTTGAAGGCGTTGGAAAAGTCGTTGAACACATACGCTATAGTCTCATGCGTTCCGACATACCGTCTGCCGGTAAACTGCTGCTGGGGCGTTGGAGCGGCAGCCATAAGATTCCTCCCGCGTTCAGGTTATATATAGTATACCTGAATATCGCGGGGAATGCAACGGTTTTTCTTTTCAGTTGTTTCTGAAGATTTTATACGCGACGGCGGCGACGTACAGGGCGGTCGCGGCAATTGTAATTTTTTTCAGCGTGCCGAACACGCCGATAAGCCTTTGGGCGGTATCAACGGTATTAAGCGCGCCGCCAATTTCGTTGTCGTGATTCATAAAAACAACTCCTATTCCGATGTGAGTAATACGCCGTGGGCGATGCCCGGAACCGTCTCGCCCTGTAGCTGGGAGGTGGGCGAGAGCAGCGCGCCGGTGCCGACGAACAGCACCTTGTTAAGCTTACCCCTCGCGATCTGATTGACGATGTGCGAGCAGACGACCGACGCGCTGCACCCACAGCCCGAGCCGCCCGCGTGGACGTCCTGTTTTTTCAGATCGAAAATCATCAGCCCGCAGTCGTCGTGCACCGCCGAAATATCGATTCCGTTTTCTTCCATGAGTACCTGTTTGAGCAGATCGCTGCCGACAAACCCCAGATCGCCGGTCAAAATGAGGTCGTAGTCGGCGGGCGTGGTTTTGGTATCGCCTAAAAAGTGCGCGATCGTCTGCGCGGCGGCCGGAGCCATGGCGGCGCCCATGTTGCTCGGATCGCGGACGCCGAGGTCGCGGATTCTGCCGAGTATTCCCGCGTCGATATGCACCGGCGCGCTTTGCGTGTTGCGCACTACCGCCGCCCCCGATCCGGTCACTGTCCACTGAGAGGTCGGGGAACGCTGACCGCCGTATTCTAAGGGTAAACGGTACTGCCGTTCGGCGGAGCAAAAGTGCGACGATGTGCAGGCGACGCAGGTGTTCATCAGCCCGCCATCGGTCATCATCGCCGACATGAGCAGCGAAAGCGCCATCGTCGAGCACGCCCCGTACAGCCCCGCGAACGGCGTATCGGAGTCACGAAAGCCGAACGTCGAGCCGATGCACTGGTTGAGCAGGTCGCCGGCGAAGACGCAGTCAACGGAATCATACGTAAGCCCCGCCTTTTCGAGGGCAATGGAGACGGTCATGGTCTGTAATTTGCTCTCGGCCTTTTCAAAGGTTTTTTCGCCGACGAATTCGTCGGTAAATATGCGGTCGAATTCCTTATAGAGCGGACCCTCGCCCTCTTTTTTGCCGACGACGGCAGCCGTGCCGCAAACGGTCGGACGCGAGGGGAATAAAAGAGTATACCTTCCCTGACGTACAGGCATAGAGCGCTCCTTTCTACAGCTTGAACAGATAGACTATAAGCCCGTACAACGCCGCGCTGCCGCAGCCGTAGACGATGACGGGTCCCGCGATGGTGAACATTTTCGCGCCGGTACCGAGTATGCGTCCCTCGGCGGAAAATTCGATGGCGGGCGATACAATGGAGTTGGCAAATCCTGTGATCGGCACGACGGTACCCGCTCCGGCGTGCTTGGCGATGTTGTCAAACCAACCGAGCCCCGTCAGCACCGCCGTTATAAAAATCAGCGTGACCGAAATAGCCGCCATGACCTCGTCCTCGCTCATGGAGGTATAGCGGCGGAATATGAGCTTCAGGACCTCACCGAAGCAACAGATAGCCCCGCCGATAAGAAACGCTTTCAGGCAGTTTTTCGGATGTGGTGAGTTTTTTGAAGCCTTTTTTACGAGCGCTCCGTAATCTTTTTCTGTCATACTATCGTCCCATTCTGTGTTTTCAATATTGTTTGCTTTAGGTAACGAAAATATGCGAAAATATACGATACAAGAATTTACCGTTTGTTCATTGACTGACAACCGCGGTTTTGTTATACTGAATTATAAAATTGAAAACGGCGGAGGTTTTTTCCGTGAGCTTAATTGAGGTAGAAAATTTATATAAAATTTATAATCCCGGCGAAAACGAGGTGCGCGCGCTCGACGATGTGTCCATGACGGTCGAGCGCGGGGAGTTTGTCGCCATCATCGGGCAGTCCGGCTCCGGAAAATCGACCCTGATGAATATGCTCGGACTTCTCGATATCCCGACAAGCGGCAAGTACCTGCTCGACGGCATCGACGTTTCGACCATGAACGACGATCAGCTCTCGGACATCCGCAACAAGGAAATAGGCTTCATTTTTCAGGGCTTTAACCTGATTTCGAGCTTAACCGCAGAGGCTAATGTCGAGCTGCCGCTCGTCTACAGAGGGATGAAGGAGGAGGAGCGCCGCGTGCTCTCCGCCGAGGCGCTCGAACGCGTCAACCTCTCCAACAGAAAAAAACATCTGCCCTCGCAGATGTCTGGCGGTCAGCAGCAGCGCGCGGCAATAGCGCGCGCCGTCGCCGCGCACCCGCCAATCATTTTAGCCGACGAGCCGACCGGCAACCTCGACTCGCGCTCAGGCGAGGAGGTCATGCGTATCCTGCACGAGCTGTCCGAGGAGGGGAGGACGATCATTCTGATCACGCACGATCAGGGCATCGCCGAACGCGCGAAACGGATTATCCGCATTCAGGACGGCCGGATCGTCGAGGACAGGATCAACGATAAACAGATATGAGTGAATTGCCGTGAAGATCACAATCGCCAACAATACGAAAATCCGGTTGAAATATGACATCGAGTACGAGACAGCCGGAGAAATAAAACGCCTTTCGGTGTCCGATAAACGGTATGAGCTGACCGTTCCCGCAAACCAAGAGGGTTCCTTGACCGTGAAAAGGGATTCGTTCTGGACGGATTCGGAATCCGCCAATCTGGTGTTTTCCGTTTCTCTTCTGATAGCCACTTTTCACGGCATAAACGACGGCGACTCCACACACCTTCCGATTATCCTTGCGTATTCAGCGAAATACGACGGTCAGTCGGATATCGAGTTGTTATTGAGTGATATTATTGCCGTCGATAAACGCAATTTCAATGTGTGGAAAAAAACGCTCAGCTTACAGATGGTGCTCATTGCGATGTTCTTCCTTCTTTGCGCGGTCGGAGCGCTCACATTGCCGTCCCCGTTTTCCTGGATTGGTTTTGCATTATCCATGTGCCTGCTTATGTTTATGGTATATAGAAAAATGAGGCTGAAAAAGTATATATCTAAATATATTTTGTAGTGAAAAAGGGAATTTAGCTGTGAAAATTACTGTGCTCAACAATACGAAATTTTAACTCAACTACATAATTGAGTATACGACGGACGGAAAAACACAGCGGTTGGGAGTATCTGATAAAGAATACGAGATGACGGTTCCCGACGATCGGGAAATATCCTTCTCCGTAGAGAAAGAATCGCCGTGGGAAGAATCAAAAACTGCCAACGTGGCATTGGCGTTTTCTTTATTGATATCAACTTTTGGCGGCTGGAGTGCCGTCGATTCCGAATACCTTCCGATCAATATCGATTATCCGGCGAAATTCGACGGTAAGTCGGATATAACATTGTTGCTGGGCGACATTATTGCCGTTGACCAACACGGGGTTCGTGTTTGGAAAAAGGCGTTCATCGCGCAAATGGTATTATTTGCGGTGTTAATTCTGTTTATCGCCGCTGTTCCGTTGTTCGTATTGCCGTTTCCTATTCTTTGGGTATTCCCGTTTTGATAATACTTTTGCGGCAGTGTGAAAATTCAAGGAGCTGTAACGATCCTGTTACAATACTGCAATAAATGAATAATGAAGAATGAAGAATGAAGAATGAATAATTTCGGGAGGGCTAGCGCCCTCACCCATTATAATTGGGGTGCGGGGCTTTGCCCCGCCTTGAATTTTTCATTCTTCATTATTCATTTTTCATTAAAGTAAAAGGCTGCCTTTCGGCAGCCTGCTTTTTATTCTATATCCGGCTCGATGACGCCGTACCCGCCGTCTCTGCGGCGATAGGCGACGTTGATTTTTGTTGTTTCCGCATTGAGAAAGACGTAGAACTGGTGGCCGAGCATATTCATCTGCAGAATGGCTTCGTCGGTCGTTTCGGGCTTGAGCAGGACCGTCTTGGTACGCAGAATCTCAAAATCGGTCTCCTCGACGACGGCGCCGGCGGCGATAAGATCGTCGAGCGCGCCGGAGCGAATTTTCTTTTCAAGCTTCGTCTTGTTCTTGCGCAGCTGGCGAATGAGCGCATCTACGCATTTGTCAAGCGCGTCGTTCATATTCTCCGCGCGCTCTTCCGACCGAAAGATCATGCCGCCCTTCGTCACGGCGATTTCCACCGACTGATACGTCTTTTCAACAGTCACAGTCACTTTGGCAACGGCTTCCTCGCCGAATAGGCGTTCGACCTTCGTAAGTTTTTTGGTCGCCGTCTCCTTAAAGGAATCTCTAAGAGTGCATTTGCGTCCGACAATGGTGATATCCACAGTCATTCATTCCTTTCCTGTTGATAGAAGCTTTTTTTGCTTCTGTATAAAGTATAGCATGAGTTCGCTTGTGTGTCAAATGCATTTGTATAGAATATACAAAAAATTCATGATTCAGACAAAATCAGATCACTTTTGACGCGTGACGCGTCACATGACAGCCGACGTTTACGGCGACGGGCAGTCCGGCGATGTGCGTAGGAGCTTTCTCGATATTGACCGCGAGCGCCGTACAGTCGCCGCCGAAGCCCTGCGGACCTATCCCTAAAGCGTTTATCTCCTTGAGCATCCGCTCCTCGAGCGCGGCGTAAAGACTGTCCGGATGCCGCGTAGAGACGGGACGGCAGAGCGCTTTTTTGGCGAGCAGCGCCGCTCCCTCAAAATCGCTGCCGATACCCACCCCGAGAACTATTGGCGGGCAGGCGTTGGAACCGGCCGCTTTGACCGTATCGACGATAAAGGCGACGAGGTCGTCCTCGCTCGCGGAGGGGTTGAACATCCTTATGCGGCTCATGTTTTCGCTGCCGAAGCCTTTGGGCGCGGCGGTTAACGTGACGCGGTCGCCGCCGGTAATCGAGGTGTGTATGACCGCCGGCGTATTGTCGCCGGTGTTTTCGCGCCTTAAGGGGTCGCTCACCACTGAACAGCGCATATACCCCTCGGTATAGGCGCGCCGAACGCCGCCGTTGATGGCGGCGGTGAGATCGCCGCCGGTAAAGTGGACATCCTGCCCGACTTCGAGGAACAGAACAGCCATCCCCGTGTCCTGACAGACGGGGATGGAAAGCGCGTCGGCGGCCTTCAAGTTTTCGAGCATATCGCCGAACACGGCTTTTGCTATGGGGTTTGTCTCGCTTTTGCCGCGGTTTTCGATTGTGCCGCACAGGTCATCCGGCAGCATATAGTTGGCACTGATAAACAACTCAGCAACGGCATCGCCGATGATGTTAACATCTATTTTTCTCATAAAAACCTCTAAAAAAAGAGGTGACGCACGCGTCACCCCGAATTTTTTGCTTACGGTCTGGACCCGCCGCCGCCGCCGCGCTTGGGGGCGGAGGAGCCGCGTTTGGCGACGTTAGATCGCTTGAGATCGCCGATTTTTTCGTCGCTGACGGTTTTAAAGCTGGAGAGCATATCTTCAAAGGACATATCCTGCCTGTCGGCTTTCGGTGTCTGCCCCATCCAGACGTTCGGACGACCCGAGCGCGGTCTGCCGCCGCCTTTGGGTTTGTCATAAGGGCGGCGCGGCGCCGCTTCGCTTTCCGGCATCGCCTTCTTGATGGACAAGCTGATCTTGCCCTTTTCGTTGATATCCAGGACCTTGACGGTTACCTCCTGATTTTCGGTGAGCTTTTCGCGAATGTCCTTGATGTACGAATTGGATACCTCCGAAATATGTACCATACCGGAGGTGCCGTCCGGAAACTCGACGAACGCGCCGAAAGTAGTAATACCCGTGACCTTTCCCTGAAGAATCGCGCCGACCTCAACTGACATATGTGCTGTTATCCTTTCTGTTGGTTAAAAGGCGACGGGATTAAAAGCCCGATACGCCTGAAAAATATGATCAATAGGAACCGGGGGTGATGTCGTAATACACCCGCTCGTCCGGGTAGACATACCCGCGTTTTTCTCTGGCGATGCGTTCCATGAGCGCTTTTTTGTCCTTGTTGTTAAGGAGGGTGAAGAGCTCATCGTTATCGGCAATCTGCCGCTCATACTGCTTTGTAAGCGCAGAAAGGCTCGCCCGTTTCTCCCCGATGTCCAGCTGAATATTGACAAAGGAAACGAGTAAATAGAGAAAGACCGTGAGCGTGATCACAGTGATCAGAATCCCGCCCGGACGCCTCTGTTTTTTGTTTTTCCGTCTTTTTTTCTTCGGAGTACTCATGAGGTGAAGTCACTTTCCTGTTTTTTTTGATGAAGAAAATATACCACGGAGATTATACAATGAAAGTTTGTGGATATGCAATAGTTTTTTCAAGTTTTTTTTGTTATTTTGCGACTTTTTCCGCACTTTAACCTTTATTTTACCGAAAATACGGCGTAAAAACTGAAAAACCGCCTTTATCGGCCTGCCGGCAATGCGTTTAACGGCGTGAAGACAGCGCGTAATCAGTGCCGCGAGCTTGTCGCACAGGCGCACGACGAACACGCCGAAGGAGATATAATAACAGAAAAATCCCATCAGAGCGGCGATGAGGATATGCGCCCGCACCGCCCCCATATTGACCTCTAAAATGAACAGGTAGGTCAGAACGGCGGTTAAAGCGATGTACAAGATATCAAAGACATAGACAGCCGCCTTGCCCCTGGATATGACAAGGCGAATCACCCGAAACGCGTCGTACAGGACACCGAGCAGAAAGCCCAGTCCCAGTGACAGCAGGAAAACCCGCAGATGTTCGCTGATGGGAAAGGTATACATGGTGTTTACCGAAATACCTTTGAGAAGAAGCCGGTTGTTTTCGGCTGGTTGTCGGTATAGGACAGCCCCATGATCTTGCCCTCGACTATCAGCTCGCCGACCTCGACGGAAAGACGCGTGATGTGGAGGTCCTGTCCCTTGACGGTCAGCTCGCCGAGGTCGGTAAAGACCGTGACTGTCTGCTCGTCGAAGCTGTCGACGTCGGATACACCGGATACGGACAGGATGCGCCTGTCCTCAAGAATACAGTTGTGCGGTACATTGAAGCTCTTTTTGTCATCGGCCATAATAAAGAACAACTCCCTTCTCTAAAAGTGTATGAGAGGGGAGCCGTTTACAGAACAAGCTATTTTATTTTTTCGATTTTCGTGCCCTTGACGAGGTAGGCATTTTTCGAAAGCTCAATCAGCGGCATGTCGTACAGAGAATCGGTGTAGAAATTGTCGATCTCGCAGCCGTCATACTGCTCTAAAAACGCTTTGACCTTCGCCTCCTTGAAGCACATACGGATGATGTCGCCCGTAACGGGGTCGAGCAGCGTGCCGATATAGTGTTTGACGCCGAGCCGTTTGCAGATTTCGTTCAGTGAAACCTCCGGCGAGCCGGAGATGATAAGGTCGTCCTGTTTCTGCAGCTCCTTGTAAAACGGCTTGATGTTCTTCTCGTGACCGTCCCAGAAGTCCTTGACGATGTTTTCAAGCTCTTTCTCCATTTTCAGGTAGCATTCGGTGACCTTACCGCCGTAGGTGCGCAGCGCCTCATCGATGGAAACGTGTCCCCTCTTGTACTTATAGAGAACGCGCATGACCGCCGGAGCGTAATGAATCAGCGACGGATCTCTTTTTAAGTAAAAAAAGAAGAAATCGATGGTGCTTTCCCCATCGTAGATGGTGTTGTCAAAATCATAAACGTTCACAAGCGGTCTCCTTTTCCATAGAATCCGAAAAGCGTTTCCATTTTTTGCTCAAAGCCAGACAAATCATCGCGATAAAAAGCGCTATGCCGAGCCAGATGAATATGGTGTCTCTCCAGCCGAGCCTGTCCGCGATAAGACCGAAGCCATATGTAGAGAGCGCGCAGCCGGCGTAGGCTGAGGCGTTGAGGATACCGGTCACCGTCGCGGTCTTGCCGCATCGGGCGAACCGGATGGGAACCAGCGTAATCAGCATATAGTTGAAGGTGTGCATAATAGTGGTGACCGTCGCCAGCAGAATAACGCTTATGACCGGCGGCATTTCCGACATCCACGTCAGCGCGATGAGCGGCACAATCGCCGCTCCGACGCATAGGGCGGCGGTGGACAGTTCGTTTTTTTTCATGATCCCCTTATAGACCGGCGAAACGAGGTAGGCGCCCGTCGCGTTGAAAAGGGGAAGAAAGACCGTGATGAATATCGCGTAAGACGCAGAGGTGCCGTAGGTTTCGGTGAGCATCGTCGGCACCCAGACCGAGATACCTTCCTTTATGAGGCCGTGCAGCATCGTCGGAATAATGGCGAACAATAACCCCGATACGAGAAAGACCGACCACAGCCCGCCGTGCAGCGCTTTGGAGGCGGGCGTTTTCATTTCGGACAGCGGCGCGTCAGAATAGGTGAGGTGTCCTTTGATTTTCAGCAGAACAAAAATAAAGAACGAGAGCGCTCCGAAAAGAATGAAGGATGCGGCGGTAAAGACATAACGCCACTGGGCGTATTTGATGATGACTGTCGCGATCAGATACGCGGCGACGGTGCCCGTGGGCAGCGACAGTGAGAGGTTTAAGCACGCTTTCGCGCGCTGTTCCTTACAGATGACGCTTGAAAATAAACGCAATATCGGCGACCAGAGCATCGAATGCGCCGCGCCGTTAAGACCCCAGACGACGGCCATCGCGATATACGAGTGGCAGAAGGAGATTGTCAGATTCGCGAGCGCCGCAAAGAACGTACCTGTCAGGATCATCTTGAAAGGGGAGAGCCTGTCGCCCAAAAAGCCCCACAGAACCTGACAGCCGCCGTAGGTGAAGAAGAAGACCGAACCGATAATTCCGGCGGCTGCCTTGGTGAAAAGCCCCTCGGAGATGATGGCGGCCAGCGCCGCGGAATAGTTGATCCGTCCCACATACGACGCCGCGTAAATGATAAAGCAGGCGAAAAACAGGAGCTTGCTGTACCGCGGGTCGTCTAAGCTGACATACTTTTTTTCTTTCGGTTGTGCTTTGTTCATTTTCAATAATCCATTGCCTTTAATTGCTTCTGATTTTTTTAAGAACGCCCTTTTCGAGGCGCGATACCTGTGCCTGCGAGATACCCACCTCTTTGGCGGCTTCGGTCTGGGTCATGCCTTTCATGAAACGCAGGTTCAGTATCCGCTTTTCGCGGTCGCTTAGATTCTTGAGCGATTCTTTGAGCATAATCTCGTCGATCCACAAGGAATCGTCCTCGTTGCCGCTCAGCTGATCGTAGACGTAGATGGTGTCGCCGCCGTCGGAATAGACCGGTTCGTAAAACGAGACCGGCTCAACGACAGCCTCAAGCGCTAAGACGACCTCGGATTTCGGAAGTCCGAGCTTTGCCGCGATTTCCTCAACGGTCGGCTCGCGGTGCGCTTCATTGGTCAGCTCGTCGCGCACCTTCATGGCGTGGTAGGCGGTGTCCCTCGTCGAGCGGCTGACGCGCACGGCGTTATTGTCGCGCAGATAGCGACGTATCTCACCGATGATCATTGGGACCGCGTACGTCGAAAACCGGACATTCAGGGAAATATCAAAATTATCTATAGATTTGATAAGTCCCACGCAGCCGACCTGAAACAGGTCGTCCGGATTCTCACCGCGTCCAGAAAAGCGCTGAATCACACTGAGCACCAGCCTGAGGTTGCCGCAGACGAGCTCCTCGCGCGCCTTTATGTCCCCCTCTTTGACCCTTTTAAGCAAAGATGTTTTCTCGGCTTCCGACAGAACCTTGAGTTTCGAGGTGTTGACTCCGCAAATTTCAACCTTACCGAACTGCATTGACTCTCCTCCGTCCATAATCTTAAGTATTAAGATTATTGCCAAAGGAGGGGAAAAACATTCTTGCCAAGCAAGAAATTAAATATTATTATAACAAATCAAAAACGTCATTTCAAGACATATTCCTACAAATTCAATAAAAAAGCGCCGCGATTTGCCGCGGCGTGAACATATTAAACTTAAATCAGTTATCCAGCTCGGCAATATACGACAGCGTACCCGCGGGAAGCGCAAGGTCAGGCTCAGCATCGCGTATCGTATACGCTTCCTTGGAGAGAGACGATTTGGCGTTATCGATCAACGACGGAATTTCCAGTATCAGCGCTTTGTAATGTCCGGCGTTTTCCGAATCGCCTGTGCTTTCATAATACAGATAGGCTTGTTTTAAGACGGAAAAATAACTTTCATATTCTTCAATAATGTATTTGGCGGAATCAACCGCCTGCCGGCTGTACTGCGCGGCCGATGCGTAGTCCCCCTCGGAGACAGCAAGAAGCGCGAGGGCGTCGTAGGCGACGGTCACATAGCGATTATGCGAAAGTATGTGTTCCGCGGTATTTTTGGCGACATCCTTTGATTCGGTGTCGTGCAGAAGCATAATTTCCGAATAGGTAAGACGCGGATTGAATTTCAGCGCCGTCTCGTAGTTGCCCCTGCGCTCGTTATAGTCGCCCAAAAAACTCCATAGACACAAAGCGCCGAGCAGTACGCTTACGCCGGCGGCACCGTAAACCGCTTTGGAGCCAAGTCGTATCGCTTTACCTTCTTTGCCGAAATCAAAACAAAGCGCCAGCAGGCAGAATATCGCGGTAAACTGGAGGTCAAAATCAATAAAAATGTGAACGGCGATAACGGCGATCAACAGCTTTTGCATGGCTCCCGTGCGCTTTGAGAAAAAGCTCAGCCCCAAAGAGGCGATAAACAGCAGCAAGGGGATGATGCCGACGTCAAAGG
>CAYYFY010000026.1:0-12257 GCA_964471035.1 uncultured Eubacteriales bacterium | reverse complement strand
CGCATATGGAACCTTTCGGGACATAAATCTGCTGGACTTGCATCGATCCGATAATAACATTGCCGTGTGTTTGGCCGTATGAATAATACGAATAATCCACAGTCACATCAAAGGGGTTGTGGTTGGTAATATCAAAAAAGGTCCAGTTCGGGTCGTCGTTAGCGGATGCCACGATTTCGATGTTGCCCACAGGGTCGGCGGAGGGTATAAAACGGTCATTCCACCACTTGAAGCGATCATGGTACGAACCTAAGTAGTTGACCTCATACGAATCGCAGCTCGGAATAAAGGTCAGATCCTGCCCGTAAGCAGTGCCGCTGTCAGACACCGCCACCAGCCGGCAGTGGTAGAGGGCGGCGACACACAGGTCGGTGAGGTCGGCGCTGACGCTTACCGCCGACCTCCCAGAGATCGTCCCGACGCTTGCCGCGGAGCCGTAGGTCGTGGTGGTTCCGTACTCAAAGTAGACCGTGCAGGTATTGCCGTTTGGATTGACGCTGCCGCATAGCCTTGCCCGCACGTCCTCCGTCTGGTAGTGGCCGTCTTCTCCGCCGCTATAGCTATAGCCGCCGCTATAATAAAGGTACATCCTCGTGGGCTTCAGCGTCTGAACCGTTGGCGCCGAAACGGCAAAGACTGTGGGCACACCGGCAATGAGCAGCGCCGCGACCAGTAAAAACACCGCGATCAGTTTTAGCAGCTTCATGTACAAAAACCTCCTTCAGCCATGGTTTATGCGTCCTTGTGTAATTATAATTGTTGTTAAACCGTTTGTCTATATAATTTTTTGCAATAAAAAACCTTCCCAAAGCGGTGCTTTGAGAAGGTAAAACGCTTTTAGAAAATTACTTGAGTTCGACCTTCGCGCCGGCTTCCTCAAGCTTCGCCTTGGCGGCTTCCGCGTCGTCCTTGGAAGCGGCTTCCTTGACGGCCTTCGGAGCGCCGTCGACGACGGCCTTCGCCTCGGCAAGGCCGAGTCCGGTGATTTCGCGGACAACCTTGATGACGGCGATCTTGTTCGCGCCGACTTCGGTAAGTACGACGTCAAACTCGGTCTTCTCTTCCTCGGCGGGGGCGGCGGCGTCGGTAGGAGCGGCAACGGCGACAGCCGCGGCGGCGGTAACGCCGAACTCATCCTCGACAGCCTTGACAAGCTCGGAGAGCTCAAGGACAGTCAGAGTCTTTAAAGTGTCGATAATTCCGGTAATCTTTTCAGATGCCATTTTAATTTCCTCCTGTAATTACGCTCATTAGAGCTTAGTTTTCCGCCGTCTCGGCGGGCGCTTCGGCTTCCACTGCCGGAGAGGCCTCCACTGCGGGAGCGGCTTCTACTGCGGGAGCTTCTGCTTCTGCCGCGGGAGCGGCTTCTTCTGCTACGACTTTTTCCTCGGCGGGAGCCGGTGCGCCGTTTTTGTCGGCGACAGCCTGTACCGCGCGGGCAAATGCCGCGATGGGCGCGCTGAACACATTGCAAACCATGGACAGCAAGATTTCGCGCGAGGGCAGCTTAGCAAGGCTCTGAACCTTGACGGCGTCAATGACGTCCGCATCGATAAAGCCGCTCTTGACCGCAAAATTCTTATGCGTGTCGGCGTATTTGCAGAGAATCCTTGCCGCTGCGACATAGTCGTCCGTACTCGTGGCAATGGCCGTCGTTCCGTCAAGGAACTTGTCAATACCCTCGAGCGGCGTACCCTTGGTCGCCAGCTTCAGCATCGTGTTCTTGGTTACCGTGTACTTGACGCCCGCCTTGCGAAGATCGGTGCGCAACGCCGTATCGTCCGCCACGCTGATGCCCCTGTAATCGACAAGGACGCCCGCGCACGAACCGGAAAGCCGTTCACTAAGGAGAGCGACCTCCTGTTTTTTGGCTTCCATAACCTTAGAACTGGGCAAACAATTCACCTCCGATAATATCTAAAATCCCTTCCCGCTTTTGCACGAGAAGGGCGTAAAAACACAAAAATATTGTGATAATAACGCATTCCTCGGCAGGCAGTCAAAGACTGTTAGACAACTGTTGTACCTGCTGTCTTAAGAACAGCTAACGTATAATAGCACACCGATGTGCCTTTGTCAAGACTTTTTTTATTCGGACTTTTTTTATTCGGCGGCAGACGCACCGGCGACAATCCTCGCGGGATTGATGCGGATGCCGGGGCCCATCGTCGTGGCGACGACGCAGGAGCGAATATACTGTCCCTTTGTCGCGGCGGGTTTTGCCTTGATGACCGCGTCAAGCAGCGTTCCGGCGTTCTCAACGAGCTTATCGCCGCCGAAGGACGCTTTGCCTATGGGGCAGTGGATGATGTTGGTTTTGTCAAGGCGGTACTCAATCTTACCGGCCTTCGCCTCTAAAACGGCTTTGGCGACATCCGGCGTGACCGTACCGGCCTTCGGGCTGGGCATCAGGCCGCGGGGACCTAAAACCTTACCGAGACGACCGACAAGACCCATCATGTCGGGAGAGGCTATACAGACGTCAAACTCCATGAAGCCTTCGCCCTGAATTCTCGCTACGAGATCCTCCGCGCCGACGATGTCGGCTCCGGCGTCCTCGGCGGCTTTCGCGGCGTCTCCCTTGGCAAAGACGGCTATGCGGACATTCTTGCCGGTCCCGTTGGGCAGGACGACGGCGCCTCTGACCTGCTGATCGGCGTGACGTGAGTCAACGCCCAGACGGATGTGCATTTCGACCGTTTCGTCGAATTTCGCGGCGGCGGTCTTTATGGCGAGCTCAAGCGCCTCGTTTACGTCGTAAAGCTTCGCTCTGTCAACGAGCTTCGCGTTTTCGTTATATTTTTTACCGTGTTTCATAATGTTCCTCCCATTCAGTGGTCAAACGGTTTACCCTCCCACAAGGGAGCGTTAGTCCGTGACGGTGATGCCCATGCTGCGGGCGGTACCCGCGATCATAGACATGGCCGACTCGACGCTCGCGGCGTTGAGATCGGGCAGCTTCTGCTCGGCGATCTTCCTGATCTGCTCTTTCGAAATCGAAGCGACCTTCGTCTTGTTGGGGACGCCCGAAGCCTTCTCGATACCGCAAGCCTTCTTGATAAGGACGGCTGCGGGCGGGGTCTTCGTGACAAACGAGAACGAGTGGTCCGCATAAACGGTGATGACGACCGGTATGATCAGGCCAATATCATTCTTTGTGCGCTCGTTGAATTCCTTGGTGAACGCCATGATATTGACGCCGTGCTGACCGAGAGCGGGACCGACCGGAGGAGCGGGAGTCGCTTTTCCGGCGGGAATCTGGAGCTTGATGAGTCCGATTACTTTTTGAGCCATTTTTGACACCTCCATAAATCGTGGTAAGCGGGATGAGAGCTCGCCTCACCCCTCCCACATGAGCACCCGAAGATGCTCTGTAAAGCGGCACAGCCGCGAATTACCCTGTTCGCCGTTAATTTACGGCGTTTTCAACCTGTGAAATCTCAAATTCGACCGGCGTTTCGCGCCCAAACATCGAAATGGCGACGCGCACGGCGTTCTTTTGCGTGTCGAGTTCCTCAACAATACCCGAAAAGCCCTCGAAAGGACCGTCTGTAACCGTTACGAGATCGCCCACCGCGTAGTTGACCTCAACGACGCGCTGTTCGACACCGAGGTGTTCAACCTCCTCGTCGGTCAGCGGGACGGGCTTGCTTTCCGGACCGACAAAGCCTGTTACGCCGCGCGTGTTGCGGATGACATACCATGTTTCGTCGGACATGCGGAGCTCTTCCTCCTCGACGTTTTCCTTGTCCCTGTAATAGTCAACTGCCAGTTTTACGAGGACATAGCCCGGAAAAATTTTACGTTCGATTTCAACGGTCTTGTCTTCCCGTACCTCTGTGACCTTTTCCATCGGGACGCGGACCTCGAGAATCTCGTCGCGCATCTTGCGGTTTTCAACGATCTTTTCAATATTCGTAGCCACTTTATTTTCGTAGCCGGAATAGGTATGAACGACATACCATCTTGTTTCAGCTGCCATCAAATTACCTCCGCCATTCTGCCAAAGCTTAGTCCGCCGTCGTGCTTTCCGTGGTAGAAGCCGTCGTCGATTCCGCTTTTGCGGTGGTCGTCTCCGTTTTCGCGGTGGTTGCCGATGATTTCGCGGTCGTCGACGATGACGCTTTTGCATCGGTCGTCGACGTTTTCGCGTTATTCGTCGTCTTATCGGAAGACGAGGTGGTGCCCTTGCCGGTCGTATCGTCTGCTGAAAGAGTCGTCGAAACGGCAGTCGCGTTTTCCTTATACTTATCCGCCTGCTTATTGATGACCTTGAGTCCGCCGGAAATAGCGTAATCGACGATCCACACGCCCGCGCCGATGATGATAATGGTCGCCAGAACTATGCCGGTGCTCTTTAAGACCATTTGACGCTTGGGCCATACGATCTTTTTGATCTCACCCTTAAAGTTTTTGACAAAGCGAACAATCGCCGTCCACATTCTTTTAAAGATAGGACCCTTTGGCGGCTTTTTCTGCTTTACGGGCTTACTCTTATCTGTTTTGTCTGTTTTGTCTTTTTTTACTTTGGCAGCTTTGTCCGCTTTTTCTTCGACAAGCTCCTCGCCGTCATCGGCGTTCTTGATTTCGTCCGACATCACGCTGCCTCCTTATTTCGTCTCCCTGTGGAGTGTATGCTTTCTGCAGAATCTGCAAAACTTGCTCATCTCCAACCTGTCGGGGTTATTCTTCTTTTCTTTCATGGTATTGTAGTTGCGCTGTTTGCACTCTGTGCAGGAAAGTGTGATTTTTACTCTCACCGTACGGCACCTCCTATTTTGGTAGCGTAAATACGCTCAAGCCTCCCTCAATTTTCGGGCACAAAAAAAGAACCCTCTGCGAGGTAATGTGACTATAGCATATCCCCTGCATGCCGTCAAGTGTTTTTCTTAAAAAAATTGGTTTTTAACGATTAATTTTGAAAAAGGTCTTGGCAGAAAAGCGTTTTTAGTATATAATGAGGCGTCAGTTATGCGTGAAAGGCGGGAACGGTTAATGAGCGGCGGCAAATACTCGGTGGCACTCACCAAAATTATCAGGGACAATTCTCTGGAAGCGCTCTATATACCCGAAAATCCGGAAACACTGCTGATTACGTCTATGGACGTCAATCGTCCCGGTCTGCTGTTCGCGGGCTGCGAGGACCATTTTGATCCCGACAGGATCGAGTTCATCGGTCTTGCCGAAATGAGCTATATCAACAGTCTGCCCTCAAAAACACGTAAGGAGCGTTTACGCCGTTTTTTTGAGTTAAAGCCCGCGGCGGTCATTATCACACGCGCTCTGGATATAGACGGGGCGGCGCTCCGGTTCGCCACGCAGTTCAAGGTGCCGCTTCTTAGAAGCGAAGAGCCCACCTCCTCGATCATGGCGACGCTTATCAGCTATCTTGCCGTCGAATTAGCCCAGCGCGTTACGCGTCACGGCGTGCTTATCGAGGTCTCCGGCGAGGGCGTTCTGATTCTCGGGGACAGCGGCGTCGGCAAAAGCGAAACAGCCGTCGAGCTTATCAAGCGCGGACACCGTCTTATAGCCGACGACGCGGTCGAAATCCGGCGGGTATCCTCAAAAACCCTCGTAGGCGCCGCGCCGGACAATATCCGCCACTTCATCGAGCTGCGCGGTATAGGCATCGTAAACGCCCGCAATATATTTGGTATGGGCGCGGTCAAGGTGACCGAAAAAATTGATATGGTCGTCCAGCTTGAGCAATGGGATAAAAACAAGGTGTATGACCGGTTAGGCATCGACGACGAATACATCACCATCCTCGACATCAAGGTGCCCGTCACCGTCGTTCCCGTTAAACCGGGACGCAACCTCGCCATCATCATTGAGATTGCGGCAATGAACAACCGCCAGAAAAAGCTCGGCTACAACGCCGCCAAGGAACTGATGCAGCAGCTGGGTATGGACGAGGGCGAACCGATCCACAGAGAGTTAGAGGTCTGGCATTAAGCATCATAAGCATCATTAAGCATAATGTGAAAATAGATACATATAGTATGTAGGAGGTCAATTCATGTTCAGAATAGGCGTAGACTTGGGCGGAACAAACATTGCGACGGGGGTGGTCGATACTAACCTCAACATCATCGGCAGAGGCAAGGTAAAGACCAATATACCGCGTCCGGCGGAGGAGATTTTCGCCGACATCAAAGGCGCGATCGATATGGCTGTTGAAGACGCGGGCATCCCTTATGAGGAAATACTCTCCATCGGTGTCGGCACGCCCGGTTCGGTCAACAAGGCAACGGGCTTCATTGAGTTTGCCAACAACCTCGCCTTTGAAAACGTACCCGCCAAATCCATGCTGGAAAACCTGCTGCGCAAGCCTGTCTATCTGGACAACGACGCCAACTGCGCCGCTTTGGGCGAGGCTGTCGCGGGCTGCGGCAACGGTGTTAAGAACTTTGTCGCCATTACCTTAGGCACGGGCGTGGGCAGCGGCATCATCATTGACGGCAAGCTTGTCGCGGGCGTCAACTACGCCGCCGGTGAAATGGGGCATATGGTTATCAGCGTAGACGGCGAGCAGTGCAACTGCGGACGCCGCGGCTGCTGGGAGAAGTACGCTTCGGCGACCGCGCTCATCGCCCAGACAAAGGACGCCATGCGCTACAATCAGGACAGCGCGATGTGGGAGCTCGTCAGCAACAACATCGATATGGTCAGCGGGCGCACCGCCTTTGACGCCATGCGCAAGGGTGACGCCGCCGCCAAACAGGTCGTCGACCGGTATATCTATTACGTCGCCTGCGGCGTCATCAACATCATCAACGCCCTCCAGCCCGACATCATCTGCGTGGGCGGAGGCGTCGGTCATGAGAAGGAAACCATCCTCGATCCCCTGCGCCGTCATATCGAGAGGGAGCGCTACAGCATCTACGCAGCCAAGCAGACGCAGATTTTAAGCGCCACGCTTGGCAATGACGCGGGCATCATAGGCTCCGCTTTACTGGACTGCTAATATTTAACATTCCAACCGATAGGTTCCTTTAAATCTAACATCTAACATCTAATATCTAATATCTAACATCTAACATCCAGATTCTCTTCAAGGTAGATTTATGAATAACAACCCAAAAAATATATCATCGCTCATTGACCTCGCAGCCGCAAAGGGTTGTGAGGTCAAACGAAATATACGCCTTTCTGAGCTCACCTCGTTTCATATCGGCGGACCGGTCGAGGCGGTGCTGTCGCCATCCTCCCCCTCTGTATTCGCCGCGCTGCTGAAATCGTGCTCTGACCTCTCTGTCAAGGCGACTGTTCTCGGCAACGGCAGCAATGTGCTCGCCCCCGACGAGGGGCTGCAAGGGGTCGTTTTTAAGACGAATAAACTGACGAATCTGTCGTTCAACGGCGAAACCGTACTGCGCTGCGGCGTGGGCATACCTTTGACAAAGCTCTGTCATTTCGCTTATGAACACGCGCTCACCGGACTGGAATTCGCCTACGGCATCCCCGGCAGCTTAGGCGGCGCGGCATATATGAACGCGGGCGCTTACGGCGGTGAGATGAAGGATGTCGTGTTATGCTGCGCGCATATTGATGACAATTTTAATGAGGGCAGCCTTTTTGCCGCGGAGCTGGATTTCGGCTACCGCACCTCCGCCTACACCAAAAACGGGTTTGTAATTACAGGGATTACCCTGGAGCTGAAGCGCGGCAAAAAGAGTGCTGTCAAGGCGCGTATGGATGAGCTGATGAACCGGCGTATTGAAAAGCAGCCGCTCGACCTGCCGAGCGCGGGCAGCGTCTTTAAGCGGCCCGTTGACAACTACGCGGGCGCGCTCATCGAGGAATGCGGGCTCAAGGGCTTTTCAATAGGCGGCGCCGCCGTCAGCGAAAAGCACGCGGGCTTTATCGTCAACACCGGCGGCGCGTCCTGCGCGGATGTGCTTAAGCTCATAAAACACATTCAGGGTACCGTTTATACACAAACGGGCATCCGTCTTGAGACGGAAATCAAAGTACTGGAGTAACCGCCATGTCTTTCTCCGAAAACATTAAAGAGGAATTGTGCGCTCTCGAAAGCGAGCTCTGCTGTCAGAAAGCGGAGTGCTTCGGGCTGCTCCTTTTCGGGCGTTCCTTTTCAAAAACGGAGATTTCGATACTGACACAGTCCCCCGACGTCGCCGACCGCTACGCCGCGCTCGTGACAAAGCTGTGTGACGTCCGTCCGCAGACGTCCCGTTCGCGCGCGGGGAAATACACCGTCTGTATCGACAAACCGGCGGATATAGTGAAGGTTCTCTCCTTTTTCGGCTATACCGGCGGCGAAATCGCTTTGCGTATCAACTACGCCAATCTGGAAAACGAATGCTGTTTGGCGGCGTTTTTACGCGGGGTCTTTCTGGCGGCGGGTATCGTCACCGACCCTGAGCGCGACTACCATCTTGAGATTCTGACCCCGCGCCAGAAACTGTCGCTGGACTTAAAGCGGATTATTGAGGATTTTGGGGTCACCCCTAAACAGATACGCCGCAAGAGCGGCTACGCGCTGTATGTAAAGGACGGCGAAAGCGTCGAGGATATCCTAGGGTTTATGGGCGCGTCGCAGTCTTTTTTACGCATGATGACCATCCGCGCCTCCAAGGATATGCGCAACAAAATCAACCGTCAGATGAATTTTGAGGCGGCGAACCTCTCCCGCACCATTGAGGCGAATATGACGCAGCTCGACGACATCTATACTGTTTCGCGCCTTCAATCGCTTGACCTTCTTCCGGACGAGCTGCCGCGGCTTGCCGCGCTGCGTCTTGAAAACAGAGAGGCGACGCTTTCCGAGATCGGCGAAATGATGACGCCGCCGCTTTCGCGCTGCGCGGTAGACAGACGGTTTAAAAAAATACACGCCATCGCCGCGGCGTTGAAAGAAAAACATGAAAACACTGACAATAAATAAAAACGATGGCGGTCAGCGCCTTGACAAGTTTCTGAGCAAGAGCGTCCCGCTGCTGCCGCCGCCGCTGATGTATAAGTATATCCGCTCCAAACGCATAAAGCTCAACGGGCGCCGCTGCGCGTTCGACACGCGTCTATCTGAGGGCGACACGCTTGAGCTGTATATCAATGACGAGTTTTTTGAAACCGATAAAAATCCCGCCTATGACTTTCTGCGCGCCGGAAAGGCAATCGATATTCTTTATGAAGATGACAATATCCTGCTGCTCAACAAGCAGGCGGGGCTTCTCTCTCATCCCGACGAAAGCGAATATGTCGATACCGCGATAACGCGCGTCATGCGTTATTTATATGAAAAGGGCGACTACGACCCTAAAAACGAAAACTCCTTCGCCCCGTCGCTTGCCAACCGGATCGACCGCAACACGTCGGGGATCGTTATCGCCGCCAAAAACGCCGAAGCGCTGCGCGTGCTCAACGAAAAAATAAAGAAGCGCGAGCTTCATAAACTCTATCTCTGCGTCTGCATCGGAAAATTTACTAAGGAATCAGGCGTTTTGTCCGGCTATCTTTTTAAGGATGAAAAGAGCAATACCGTCACCGTAACTAAGGACAAGACCGCCCGATCCAAAGAAATTTCCACCGCCTATAAGATTTTAAACTTTCGTAACGGTTTATCGCTTGTCGAGGTCGAGCTGCTCACGGGACGTACCCATCAGATCCGCGCCCACCTCGCCTCTGTAGGACATCCGCTGCTCGGCGACGGCAAGTACGGCAGAAACGCCGACAACAAAAAATACGGCGGCTATAAAAAGCAGTTTTTGTGCTCCTACAAGCTGACCTTTGACTTTTTAAGCGATGCGGGAATTCTGAATTACCTGAACGGCAAATCGTTTGAAATCAAGGATGTCTGGTTCAAGGAACAATTTTCATCTTTATAACATCGTATCTTGACTTATTTCGATTTTTTTGGTAATATCATTTTGTGTTTTAGCGCTTTAAAAGCATCACGCTTTTATCCCCTAAAGCAGAAAGGAGAAAGAGTATGCCTATCACCGATTTTTTAACGAGAAACGCCACATTGTACAAGGATGAGATCAGTTTGGTCGAAATCAACCCCGCGCTCGCCGAAAAAAGCCTTGTCACCTGGAAGGAATATGCTCTGATAGAGCCGAGCAACTACAATAAGACCAGAACCGAAATGACCTGGGGCGAGTTCGACAAAAAAGCAAACCGCTTCGCCAACTTTCTCTTGTCAAGGGGCGTTATGAAGGGTGACCGCGTCGCCATCCTTTTAATGAACTGCCTTGAATGGCTGCCCATCTACTTCGGTATCCTCAAAACAGGCGCTTTGGCCGTACCGCTCAATTTCCGCTATACCGCGGATGAAATCAAATATTGCCTGAAGCTATCCGACTCGAACGCGTTGGTCTTCGGTCCCGAGTTTATCGGGCGCGTCGAGGAAATCTACAACAAGATCGACGACATCAAGCCTCTGCTCTACGTCGGCGAGGATTGTCCGACCTTCGCGGAGAGCTACGACAAGCTCGTTACATACTGCTCCTCGAAAAACCCCTGTATTCCCGTCACCGACGAGGACGATGCCGCCATCTACTTTTCCTCCGGCACGACCGGCTTCCCCAAGGCTATTTTACACCCGCACATTAACCTTGTCCAGTCATGCAAAATCGAGCAGGCTCACCACGGACAGGGACGCGACGACGTCTTTTTATGCATTCCGCCGCTCTACCATACGGGAGCGAAAATGCACTGGTTCGGCAGTCTTATAACGGGCAGCCGCGCCGTTATTCTCAAGGGCATCAAACCGGAATGGACTCTTAAAGCCGTTTCCGAGGAACAATGCACCATCGTCTGGCTATTAGTGCCGTGGGCGCAGGACATTTTAGACGCCATCGAGCGCGGCGACATTAAACTCGAGGATTACCAGCTCTCCCAGTGGCGCCTTATGCACATCGGCGCGCAGCCCGTGCCGCAGAGTCTTGTCAAGCGCTGGCTGGGGTATTTCCCGAATCACGCGTATGACACCAACTACGGCTTGAGCGAATCGACCGGTCCCGGCTGCGTACATCTCGGGGTAGAGAACGTCCACAAGGTCGGCTCCATCGGCAAAGCGGGATATGGCTGGGAAACCAAGATCATCGATGAAAAAAGGCAGACTGTAGCCAAAGGCGATGTCGGCGAGCTGGCTATTAAGGGCATCGGCGTCATGAAATGCTACTACCATGACGAAAAAGCCACCAACGAGGTTCTCGCTGACGGCTGGCTCTATACGGGCGACATGGCGCGTGAGGACGAGGACGGCTTTATCTATCTCGTCGATCGGAAAAAGGACGTCATTATCACCGGCGGCGAAAATATTTATCCCGTTCAAATCGAGGACTTTCTGCGTAAACATAACGCCGTCAAGGATGTCGCGGTCATCGGAATGCCCGATAAGCGCTTAGGCGAAATCACCGCCGCAATCATTTCAGTCAAGGAGGGCTTCACCCTCACCGAGGAGGAAGTCAACGAATTTTGCATGGATTTGCCGCGCTACAAGCGTCCGCACAAGATCATTTTCGCCGATGTACCGCGTAACCCCACCGGTAAAATCGAGAAACCAAAGCTGCGCTCCATCTACTGCGGCGAAAACCTCGTCGCCAAACAGACCGACAACTGAAAGGACAGAAAATATCCATGAGTGAACTCTACCTGGGCAACGAGGCTATCGCCAGAGGGCTTTTTGAAGCCGGCTGCACGGTGGTTTCCAGTTATCCCGGCACCCCCAGCACGGAAATCACCGAATATGCCGCGCAGTATGACCAAATGTACAGTGAGTGGGCGCCCAACGAAAAGGTGGCCGCCGAAGTAGCCATCGGCGCGTCTCTCGCCGGAGCACGGGCGTTCTGCGGCATGAAGCACGTCGGCCTTAACGTCGCGGCGGACCCGCTCTATACCGCCTCGTATACGGGCGTTAACGGCGGTCTTGTCATCGGCGTCGCCGACGATCCGGGTATGTATTCCTCCCAGAACGAGCAGGACACGCGCCGCCACGCCATGGGCGCTAAATTGCCGTGCCTTGAGCCGTCAGACTCGCAGGAGGCGCTCGATTTTACAAAGCTCGCCTTCGCGCTGTCCGAGGAATACGATACGCCGGTTATCTTACGGCTGACCACCCGCGTTTCGCACTCGCGCAGCGCCGTGACGCTGTCCGAGCCGGAGCGTTACGAGCAAAAGGCTTACGTTAAAAACCCGCAGAAAAACGTGATGATGCCCTCTATGGCGAAGAAGCGGCACGTCATTGTCGAGGAGCGTCAGAAGCAACTGGCGGCTTTGGGCGACACGGC
>CAYYFY010000025.1:0-12353 GCA_964471035.1 uncultured Eubacteriales bacterium | reverse complement strand
TCGTTTTCAAGGCGTCTTACGGCGATGTCCTGTTCGGGGCTACCAAGGAGGCGGGACCCTTATGCATCCGCGTCAACGAGATGTTCAAGGTCAACAGCGGCGGGCGCATGATAAATTCCTACGGCGGCGAGGGCGAGGGCGACTGCTGGGGACGGCCGGCGCACTGGTGCGACTACACAGGCACCGCCGAGGGCGGCGAATACGGCGTCGCCATATTCGACAGCGAGACGAACCTGCGCTACCCGACGACGTGGCATATCCGCAATTACGGCCTGTTCGCCGCCAACAACCTGTATTTCTGCGGCGCTATTGAAATCCCCGAGGGCGAAATGCTGCGCTACCGCTACCGCGTCGCCTTCCACGCGGAAGATTTTCTGAATTCGGTCAGCGACCGCTTTGTACTGTACGCCAACGCCGAAAAGGTGTTCAAACAGAATATGTAAAGGGGAAATAAGGTTGAAAGATTCATCATTTCAAACCTCGCTTAGAAAGGATGGTCATACCTATGAAAAAGGTACCGGTAGCAATCATCGGAAACGGCAACATCAGCCCCATATATCTGAGCAATCTGACTGAGGTTTTCAGCGACCTCGTAGAGGTTAAGGGCGTCTGCGATTTGATTCCCGAACGCTCGGAAAGCGCGGCGGAAAGGTTCGATATCCCCGTTATTTACAAGACAATGTACGACGCGTTTGCCGACGATGACATTGAGATTATCGTCAACCTGACGCGCCCTAAGGAGCACTACGGCGTGGCTGTAGAAGCGCTGAAGGCGGGTAAGAACACCCACAGCGAAAAGCCGATGTCGGTCGTCCGCGAGAACGCGAAGGAGCTGTTCGACCTCGGCAGGGAAAAGGGACTGCTCGTCGGCGTCGCGCCGGACACTTTTTTGGGCGGCGGCATTCAGACTTGCCGCGAGATTCTCGACAGCGGCGAGATCGGCGAACCCATCGGCGCGGCGGCGTTCATGACGTGCCGCGGTCACGAGTCATGGCATCCCGATCCGGAGTTCTATTATGAAACGGGCGGCGGTCCGATGCTTGACATGGGACCGTACTATGTGACGGCGCTCGTCAATCTGCTCGGTCCCGTCGAGCGTCTGTGCGGCATTTCGAAGAAATCGTTCGCGCAGCGCACCATCACGAGCCAGCCGAAAAACGGCAAGATCATGAACGTCGAAGCCGACACGCACATCGCCGGCGTCATGCAGTTCAAAAACGGGGCGGCGGGCACCATCATCACCTCGTTCGACGTCTGGAGGGCAGACAATCCGCGCATTGAGATTTACGGCTCGAAGGGCTCGATGCAGGTACCCGATCCCAACGGATTTTCCGGTCCGGTCAGAATAACGAAAGCCGGCGGCGAGTGGCAGGAGGTGCCCGTGACGCGTCCATACACGGATAACAGCCGCGGACTTGGCGTCTTTGATATGGCGAACGTATTACGAAACGGCACGCCTCACCGCACAAACAGCGCGCTGGGCTATCATGTGCTCGACATCATGCTCGGCTTTACCGACAGCGACAGGAGCGGCGCGTTCTATCAACTGCAAAGCACCTGCGAGCGCCCGGCTCAGATGCCAGATATCAGATGACAGACGTCAGAAAAGGGATGGTGTGCAGTGAGCAGCACGTCTAAAATTATTGATATTTCCGATTTCTCCCGCGATGAGATCATGGAAATGATTAAATTGGTCGGTCTTATGCGTGACAATAGCCTCATGTTCCGAAACGACTGCGCCGGAAAGCTGCTGCTGTCGGTTCTCAGTGAGCCTGATCGCGATATGCAGACGCTCCTCGGCGCGGCGATGGCGCGACTGGGCGGAACCTCCTCCTTTTTCGCGTTTGACCCGTCGCAGAGCTTTAAGGATAACATCTTGACCGCCAGTTCCTGCGCGGATATCCTCGCGGTCGGTCATACTATTAAGGGCGCGGCTCTTGCCGCGTCGGTCTACGCGACGGTGCCCGTGTTCAACGCCGCCGATTTTTCCGCGGCGCTGCCAATTTTAGCGCTGCGCGACATCGCGATGATCTGGTATACAAAAAACCACATTTCCAATATGACGTTTGGTTTTGTCGGCGATCTGCGTTCCTTTAACGAGATGACGGGGCTGATAAGGTGCCTTTCGGTCTATAACGGCAATCGCTTTTTGTTCTGTGACGCTTTCGGCGGCGGTCTGCCGCCCGAAATCGCGGCTATTTTGGACGCGGGCGGTAAGAAGTACGAGGTCAGAGACGAGCTTTCGGACATTATTGAGGAGCTCGACGTGCTCTGTATGGCGCGCGTTGTACCCGACGCTTCCCAGCCTTCCGCCGATGCTGTGAAAGCGGCGCGGCGGTACAGCTTAAGCGAGCGGCTGCTCATGGCGGCAAAGCGCGACCTCGTCATTCTGCACGCGTTCCCGCGCGGGGACGAGCTGCCGGAGTATATTGATAACGACAGCCGCGCAAAATACTATATGCAGCAGGAATACGGCGTCTTTTCCGCGATGGCGGTGATCTCGCGCCTGTTCAAGGGGCGTCCGGCGAGATCATTAAAGCCTGTCGCGGTGCGTTCGACGCACGGTATGCACTGCGGTCACAAGGACTGTATCACGAGCGCCGACGAGGGGCTGCCCAATCTGTTTATTGAAAGCGGTGACGAGCTTGTCTGCTCCTATTGTAAAAACAAGGTGGAGCGCTGACGGAAAGCCGCGTGTGCTCTGCGTCGAGGGCTTCGCCCGTAAAGCCGGAAACACGGCGGCGTTGCTGCAAGGTTTCTTAAAAGAAATTGCGGACGCCGACGTCATACGCTGGAACGCCTACGACGAAAATCCGTTGCCCTGTACGGGCTGCGACGCCTGCGGTCCGAAAGGCGTCTGTGACAAACGGGATTTAGACGGTTTTTTTGAGCTTTTTGAGACAGCGGACTTAATCATATTCGCCGCGCCGGTCCACAACCTGTCCTTTCCCGCGCCGCTCAAATCCCTGTTGGACAGGTTTCAGAGATATTATACCGGCTACTTTTCCGGCGGACGGGTACAGCCTATAAAAAAACGCCGTCAGGGCTATCTGCTCGTGACGGCGGGCGGCGACGGCAGGGACGGCTTCGCCTTCATGGAAAGGCAGCTCAAGGACGCCTTCTCCATTTTGAATATCGAATATGCCGGAGGACGGCTTATCGGCAATACGGACAAGCAGGACTGAAAGGAAAGAGTTATGGCACTGGTTATCGCGCACAGAGGCGCCAGCAAGCAGGCGCCCCAGAATACATTAGCGTCGTTCAGGCGCGCACTGGAACTCGGATGCGACGGCTTTGAGAACGACGTCCATCTGACAAAGGACGGACACATCGTCGTCTGTCACAACTATGATATTGACGCCACGTCAGACGGCAGCGGTCTGATTCGGGAAATGACGTTTGAACAGCTGCGTTCCTATGATTTCGGCGCGTACTTCGGCGAGGGCTTTCGGGGAGAAAAAATTCCGGAGCTATGCGAATTTCTGGAGCTTTGCGCGGGACTGAAGATCATCGATATTGAGGTAAAGCCGCCGCTCGACGGGAATCTTGCCATCGTCGAAAAGACGCTTGCCGAGGTAGGGCGTTTCGGGCTGCTCGACCGGCTTATAATTTCCAGCTTCAGCGACGAGGTGCTGCTTGAGGTAAAGAGGCTTATGCCCTCTGTACCGACGGGGCTTCTCTATGATCCGGCCAGCGCCATCATCGAAAAGGTGTTCGATGATCCGTTCGGTTTCGCCGAATCTTTACACTGCGATGCCCTGCATCCCGCTATTTTCTACATAGACGAGGACTATATCGACGAGGCGCATAAGCGCGGCATGACCGTCAATGTCTGGACCTGCAACACGGCCACTATCGTCAATGCGCTTTTTGACCTCGGCTGTGACGGGATGATTACGGATGTGCCCGATTTTGTGCGCGAAACTCTGAATAAGCGCGCCGCGGAAGGATAATGGCTATGATTTTCAAAAGCATTCAAAAAATTTGTGTATTGGCGGCGGCGTGTCTGCTCGCCGCGGTTCTTTGCGTTTTCGCCGCGGGGAAAAGCGCGGCGGGCGTTGTCGAAGACGCTCCCTCGTATATCAAGGCGGGTACGGAGGTCAAAAACCACTTAAGCGCCGCCGGCGACTATGAGGAATATTTGGTTACCGTCGGCAAGGAGGGGACGCTGCAGATTCAGATGACGCATGTCGTTTACGCGTCGGGCACCCCCGGCGCGGGCTGGTCGGTCAAGCTGTTTCAGGTCTACCGTCAGAACGGCGTTACGGGCAGCGCGCTGCGCGAGCTTTTATACTGTGAGTTCAAGGTATCCGAAAACGTCACGCTTTCAAATAAGATCGGTGTATATCCGGGAACCTATCTGATCCGCGTAGAGCCACTGAAGGTCTTTACCGGCAATCAGTACGGCTTCTGCGCGAAATTCGCGGCGGATGCAGACTGGGAGGACGAGTATAACGACACGCCCGCGCACTACTCGGAGATTCAGCTCAATACCGTCACCTACGGCACAACCGCTAAAAAGAGCGCCGATTCCGGTACGGACAACGACTGGTATATGTTCACCGTTACAAAGAAAGGTATGTCCATCATCAGCTTTGACCACGCGAAGCTTTCGTCCGGCAGAGGGAGCTGGCAGGTGGAGATTACCGATCTTTCCGGCAAGAGCTTTGCCAGTTTTACCTCAAAGCCTTCCGATACCCGCTCCAATACGGGCAATCTGGGTTTAAAGCCGGGTAATTATATGCTCAGCATTGAACCGATTTTACAGTCTGATGTGGAATATTCCCTCTATATTTTCTTTATTGAAAACGACGTACACGAGATGGAGTTCAACGATACCCCCGCCACGGCAACGCCCCTTACCGCAGACGTTCAGATATATGGCAGTCTGGCGGCGCGTTTTCTCGAACTGGACAAGGATTATTTCACATTCACCATACCGAAACAGGGTTTGGTGAATCTGAGCTTTTCCCGCCACGTCTATGAATACACCGCGGGACGGTGGAATATCTGGTTATATAAAGCCGATATGACGGAGCTGTACCACGGAATCGTCAAATACGAGGACGTCTTAAAAAAGATTGAAAACATCGGCTTACCGGCTGGAACGTATTATATCTGTATCGACGCCGACGGACTGGCGCTGAATTCCGACGAATACGCCATCACCTATACGTTTACCCCCGCTTCAAACACGGAAACCGAGCCGAATAATACGCGGCAGACCGCGGATTCCATCAAATTGAATACGGAGATCAGGGGAGCGCTGGTGTACGGTGAAAACTTTAGCACGGAAGTGGACTATTATGTGCTCAAGCTGACAAGCGCGGCGAAGATAAACGTGCTCTTTATGCATGACAAGGTATCGCCGGACGATGTGACGGACGGTCTTAAAAATGGATGGACTATCACATTGTATGACGCGAAGGAGAAAGAACTGGCGACCGTGGACTCCCACCGGAACGTGGTGTCGGTCCAGACGGCGGCGCAGTCGCTTTCCGCGGGAACGTACTATGTACGGGTAGAGACGGGGGAGAAGAGTTCCGAGTTACCCTATAAGCTTACAGCGCGTACGGTTTCATGATCGTGAAAAAGAGAAAAACGATTTTGAGACTGTTGTCGGCGGCGCTGGCGCTCTGTCTGCTTACGGCGCTCTGCTCCTGTACGGGGAAGCCTAAGCCGGAGGGCGTGTCGGTCGTCACGACATTTTATCCGATCTATATTTTTACGCGAAACCTGACGGACGGGATCGACGGCGTCACCGTCACCAATATGACCGCGCAGAATGTAGGCTGCCTGCACGATTACCGCTTGCTGACAAAGGATGTAAAGCTTTTATCCGACGCGGATTTACTTGTTTTATGCGGGGCGGGGATGGAGACGTTCCTAGACGATCTGCTTAAGCAGCTCCCCGACCTTCAAACGGCGGATTCCTCAAAGGGCGTCAGCTTTCTGTTTGAGGGCGCGGCGCTGTCGGCGCATTCGGCGGCGGTCAACGCCCATATCTGGATGTCGGTGCAAAACGCCGTTATCGAGGTCAACAACATCTGCGCGCAGCTTAAAGTACTCTGCCCGCAGTACGCGGACAAGCTGGAAAGCAACCGAGCCGCGTACACCGCGCGCCTACAGGCGCTGTATACGGAGCTGGAAGCGCAGGCGTCAGTGTTTAAGGGCGCTCCGGTCGTCACCTTTCACGAGGCGTTCGACTACATGGCAAAGGAGATGTCCTTCACGGTCGCCGCGGCGGTCGAGTCCGACGAGGGCGGCGAGCCGTCGGCAAAAAAACTCGCCGCGCTCAGCGGCACCATAAAACAGGACAATATCCGTGTCCTGTTTATTGAGCCGGGCTATACCGGCAGCGCCGCTGATGTTCTCGCACGTGAGACAGGCGCGGAAATTTGCGTCCTCAATCCCGTGACAAGCGGCGACGGTTCACTTTCCTCTTACGAGGACATCATGCGGCAAAACATACAAACAATAGCGGAGAAATATTCATGAACAGCAACGTTAACGGCTGCGGCCTGTGCAAAGTGACAATAGACAACGTCAGCGTCAGACGGGGGAGGGACTGCTTACTCAGCGGTATCACCTTCGAGCTGCGCTGCGGCGAGCTTGCCGCGCTCATCGGCGTCAACGGCGCGGGTAAGACAACGCTTTTAAAAGCGATTTTAGGCGAGATACGCCATGAGGGCAGCGTAACCTTTTCCTCGCACGACGGAAAGCTTCTGAGTGATATTACGGTCGGCTATGTGCCGCAGAACCTCGATTTTGACCGGTATGCTCCGGTGAGCGTGCGTGATTTTCTGCTCGCGGGCAGAACACAGGCGCCCGTGTGCTTTTACCGGTCGAAAAAACTCGAGGAAACTGTCGATGATTCGCTGCGGCGGGTCTCCTGCGAGCAACTGAAAAACAGGCGTCTCGGCGAGCTGTCCGGAGGCGAGCTCCAGCGCGTCATGCTCGTTGCTGCCCTTAGGCCGATGCCTGAGCTGCTCATTCTCGACGAACCGGTCTCCGGCGTCGATCTTTCGGGCAGCGAGGCGTTCTACGAGGCGATCTCAGACCTGCGTAAACACTGCCACGTCGCCATCGTCATGGTGACGCACGACCTTGAGGTCGTAAGAAAGTACGCCGACAAGGTGCTGCTGCTCAATAAAAAGGTCTTGCGTATGGGCAATGCTGACGAGGTGTTCGCCTCAAAGGAATTTCAGGATTGCTTTTTTATGGGCGTGACGGGGGGAGACAGCTTATGAATACTATCTACTCCCTGCTCGACACGCTGCTGCCGTTTTCCTGGCTCGGCTACAATTTCATGAAAAACGCGCTGCTTGCCGTGCTGCTCATCACGCCGCTCTTCGGACTTCTCGGAACGATGGCGGTCAACAATAAGATGGCTTTCTTCTCCGACGCTTTAGGTCACAGCGCTTTGACGGGTATCGCGGTCGGCGTGCTGCTGGGCATCGGCAACGAATACATATCCCTGATAGCCTTCGGCGTGCTCATGGCGCTCATTGTCACAAGGGTCAAGAACACGCTGCGATCGTCGGCCGATACAGTCATAGGCGTTTTTTCCTCGACGGCCATCGCTTTGGGGCTCGTGGTGCTCTCTTACGGAGGCGGGTTTTCGAGGTATTCCGCTTTTCTGATAGGCGATATTTTAAGCGTGACCTCAAAGGAGATACTCTCGCTGCTGCTCGTGTTTATCGCGGTCGCCGTCATATGGGGTTTTCTGTATAACCGGCTGATGCTGCTGTCGGTCAACCGCGAGCTTGCCGCCAGCCGCGGTGTGCGCGTCGTGCTCGTTGAAAACGTGTTCGTCGTTTTAGTCGCGGTCGTGGTTATGCTGTCCATCAAATGGGTCGGAATACTGCTGATCAACTCCTTGCTCATCCTGCCGGCCGCCGCCGCGCGCAACATCGCAAAAAACTCCCGTCAGTACTTGTTTTTGTCGATGCTCATCGCTCTGTTCTGCGGCGTGTCCGGCCTGATAATATCGTTTTATCTCGACACCGCGGCGGGCGCAACCGTCGTCCTTGTCGCGGCGGTTGTCTTTTTCCTTGCCTATTTGTTAAGAAAAAAATAACATTGCGCGCGCGGACTTGCAACACAAGCGCACATTTGCTATACTGATACCTCTTTATAATCATTTCGAAATCGCTTTGCGATTTCCCTTAAAATCTAACATCTAACATCTAACATCTAACATCTATCATCAGTTTACTAAGCCGCAACAATTTATTCCTTTAAAGGAGATATAAGAAATGCTATTCTCACAGGATATCGGTATTGATTTAGGTACTGCCAACACCCTTGTGTTTGTCAAGGGTAAAGGCATTGTCATACGCGAGCCGTCGGTCGTCGCCGTCGATGAAAAAACCGTTCCGAAGGCGGTGCGCGCCGTCGGCAACGAGGCAAAGGATATGATCGGGAGGACGCCCGGCTCCATTTCAGTCGTGCGTCCGCTCAAGGACGGCGTCATCGCCGATTTTGAGATGACCGCCGATATGCTCAAGGAGTTCATACGCCGCGCCGTCAGCGGTTCGCCGTTCAACAGATCGCGCGTTATGATTTGTATACCGTCGGGTGTGACCGAGGTCGAGCGCCGCGCCGTCCACGATGCCGCCCGAAGCGCCGGAGCGCGCTATGTCAGCCTGATTGAGGAGCCGATGGCCGCCGCTATCGGCGCGGGGCTGCCGGTTACCGAGGCGGTCGGCAGCATGATCGTCGATATCGGCGGCGGTACCTCCGAGGTGGCTGTAATCGCGCTGAGGGACATCGTCACGTCCCGCTCGGTGCGCGTTGCCGGCGACAATTTTGACGAAGCTATCGTCGCCTACATAAAAAAGAAATACAACCTTCTCATCGGCGAGCGTACCGCCGAGGACATCAAGATCAAGCTCGGCTCCGCCTATCCCTACGAGGGGGAGGGCGCTATGGACGTAAAGGGCAGGAACCTTTTAGACGGTCTGCCAAAAAGCATCGAGATCACTAGCGAGGAGGTGCGCGAAGCGCTGGCCGATCCCGTTGACCAGATTCTCGATACCATCCGCTTCACCCTTGACAAGACCCCGCCCGAGCTTGCGGCGGACATCTTAGACAGGGGTATCATGCTGACCGGCGGCGGCGCGCTGCTTCGCGGGCTTGACAAGCTGATTGCCGCCGAGACGGGAATGCCGGTGCATATCGCCGAAAGCCCGCTTGACTGCGTCGTGCGCGGCACCGGTATGTGTCTTGAAAAGGACCCGTTGAGGCTTTCGGGAAAATAAAGAGATGAATCGACGTTTTTTTCGTTCCTCTAAAATTAAAAACGCCGCGATCATGGTCGCCGTGCTTCTGCTCGGGATCGTTTTCGCCGCGGTGTCGCACAGCGCCGCATCGCCGCTGACCTCCGCCGTCGGGACGGTGTTTTCGCCGCTGGACAAGCTTTCGGCTTCTCTTAGTCGGGCGCTGTCCGGCTTTGAAATGTCGTTTGCCTCTTCGAAGGCGTACCTCGACGAGATTGCCGCGCTCAAGGAACAGCTCAGTGACAATACGCAGAAGCTTGCCGATTATGAGCGCATGAAGAAACAGGTCGAGGCGTATGAAAAGGTTTTAGAACTCAAAGACCGCAATCCCGACTACGAGCTTTGTTTTGGCACTGTTATCGCGCGTGACGCAGCCGATGCCGGATATACCTTCGTGCTTCAGGTCGGATCACTTGACGGCGTCAGCGCGGGCGACCCCGTTTTGTCCGGCGGCAATGTCGTGGGGCTCATAAAGAAGGTCAATACGACGACCAGCGTCGTTATGTCGGTTTTGGACCCGCGCCTTTCGGTGGGCGCGTATGAGATCGGTACGGGCGAGCAAGGCATTGCCGAGGGCGACGCCGCGCTCATGAAACGCGGACTGTTCCGCCTGTCCGGCTTAAAGAGCGCGACGGCTGTCGTTTCCGGCGGCATCGTCTGCACATCGGGGGCGGGCGGGGTATTTCCGTCGGGGCTGGTCATCGGCACGGTGGAAACCGTGGAGGACGATCCGGCTGACTCGTCGGTCTATGCCGCGGTAAAGCCCGCCGTCGCTCCCGGGGAGCTTTTCGGCGTGTTTGTCATCACAGGCTTTGCAGGGCAGGGCGAGAAGGACGACTTTATGGTAAAATAGGGGGACATATGCTCGACAAAAATCTGCTGCGCCGCAGAGGTCTGCTCATGTTGATGCTGCTTCTGACCGCTTTGTTTCAGAATACGGACGGGCTTACCCTCACGCTTTTCGGCGCGCGGGCGTTTTTGCTCATTCCCGCCGCGGTCTTTGCGGGTATGTTTGAGCGCAGTCTATTCGGAGCGGCTCTCGGCGCGTTCGCCGGAGCGCTCTGGGACATTTCTTCGGCATATGACGGCTTCAACGCGGTCTTTCTGTGTATCGCCGCTTTTGTCGGCGGGCTGCTCATCAGCCGTATTATGAGAGACGGTATCCTTACCGCGCTGACGCTCGCCGCGTTCTTTACCGCGCTGTATATTGTGCTCTATGTCTTAATCTTTTTTGTATTTGCGGGCGTACGCCGTACCGGCGTGCTCTTTGGCTTTTATCTGCCGTCGTTTCTGTATACCGCGGCGGTCAGTCCCCTGCAGTATTTCATTCTCAAAGCCGTTATGAACGCCGCTGACAGACCGAAAAGGATACACGCATGACAAACGATGTGAGAAAATCGAGATTGTACACGGGTTTGGCGTTCTTTTGCGCCATGCTGCTATTCTTTTTGTCGTTTTTAATGAAAATTCAGATTTTCGACGCCGAGAGCTACGCCGCTCAGAGTGAGCGCACCGGCGTGACACAGCGTAAAATCACTGCCGCGCGCGGAATTATTCTCGACAGGAACGGGGAGGCGCTCGCAGAAAACCGGCAGGGCAATTCCTTGATTTTTTGCTATGACGAGTTTCCTTCCTATAAGGATCAGGCTGCCAGAAACGAGCTTGTCGGCGAGCTGACCGAGCTGTTCATCAAAGCCGGTCAGGAATGGAATGAGGAGCTGCCGATCTCCTTTGACAGTAACGGAGTGCCGCAGTTTGAAAAAGATATGGATACGGAGATCACATTTCTCAAATCCGTCGATATGCTGCACCTCAACGATTACGCCACCGCGCAGAACTGTTTCGACGCGCTGGTGACGCGGTATGAGCTGTCGTCTTATCCCGCACAGGCGCAGCTGCGCTTAGCCGGCGTTTTCTTCTCGATGAAATACCTGCAATTTTCATCCTCGACGCCCTATATTTTTGCCGAGGATGTGCCGACCGCGCTCGTTTCCTCTGTCAAGGAGAACGGCGATCTGTTCAAGGGCGTCGATATGCAGACCGAAAGCTACCGCGCGTACAAGGACGGTACGCTTGCGCCACATATCCTCGGCTATGTCGGCGCCATCAGCGCCGACGAGTACAACGCCGAAAAGGAAAAGCTCGAAGAGGCGCTCAGCGACACGGCGCTCACAGGGGAAGAGCGGCAGACACTGACCAACAACGCGTATATATTGAACGATGAATACGGCAAGGGCGGTCTTGAGAGAGTTATGGAGCCGTATCTGCGCGGTAATAACGGTATACAGCTCACGATAACCGACCCCGACGGCAATATTTCCACAGAATACGCCGTAGTCCCCGAACAGGGGAACACCGTCGTCACCACCATCGACGGCGGGCTGCAAAAGGCGTCCGCCGCTGCCCTTCAGCGCGTGCTTGACGAGCAGAGAGAGAAGAGTATTTTCGATACGGCGGGCGCGCTTGTGGTTATCGATGTGAATACCGGCGCGATAAGGGCCAGCGTTTCCAATCCCGCTTACGATATTACCACTTTTATGGAGAACTACTCGGAGCTCGTTACCGATAAGGGCGCGCCGCTCTGGAACAGGGCGCTACAGAGCACCTACGCGCCCGGCTCGACCATGAAGCCCGCCATGGCGCTCGCGGGGCTGACCGAAGGGACGATTACATCGTCTTCGCGGTTTTCCTGCAACAGAACATTCAAATACTTCGACACGACGTTTGCATGCCTTGGGAGTCACGGAAGCCTCAATGCCGAGCAGGCGCTTAAATACTCGTGCAACATTTTCTTTTACAACGTGGGTAAAGAGCTGGGCATAGAGCGCATGAACTATTACTGTACGCTGCTCGGTCTCGGGCAAAAGACAGGTGTGGAGCTTAATGAGGAGACGGGTATTCTGGCCGGTATCGCCGAGCGTGAGGCGTCCGGCGGCGTCTGGTATCCGGGCGACACGGTTCAGGCAGCCATTGGTCAGTCGGACAATCTGTTCACCCCCGTTCAGCTCGCCAATTATTGCGCCACAATCGCCAACGGCGGTACGCGTTACAAGCCGTACTTTATCGACACGG
>CAYYFY010000024.1:0-12367 GCA_964471035.1 uncultured Eubacteriales bacterium | reverse complement strand
ACAGCTTCAGCGCGTTGATATTGTTTTGCGACTTGACTCTGTTTATCAGCATTGAACAGATGTCCGCGGACATCATCATGCTTTCGGTGCAGGCGAAAATGAGCGCCGCGAGCATAAGCGCCGCCCCGGGATACACGACAAGCGCGCAGTAACCGATACCCGTAATACCGTACTGTGTGTACATATATCCGCCTAAAGCGCCGAGATAAATCCCCTTGATCAAGGGAATCGCCGGTAAAAACGGCAGTCCGACCGCGCATAAGCCCACAGTGAACGCCGCAAATAAAAAACAGAGCGAGCCGAGCCAGTCCGAAAAGAATAAGGTAAAAGCACTCTGTTGTGACTTGTCCGTTCTCGACTGCTCAAAAATACCCGTGGCAAGCTCGGTCAACGACGCGGCGCCGTAGCGGATGCAGATGACGCCTATGAGCAGACCGGTCAACAGAAACAGGAAAAACACCGCGGGTTTATAATTGACTTTCGGAAGCTTTATTGGTCTGATTCTATAAATTCGTCTTACTTTTTTCATGATCCGTTTCTCCTTGGTTTTTTATTATCTGCGGTTTGCTCCAATAATTCCGCCCACGCTTGAGCTAATCAGCAGCACCGGAGCGCTGAGCAGCAAAATGCCGCTTACCGACGATTCAAAAAAGAAATAGGGGACTAATAAAAACACGGCTATCAGCGGGAGCGCCGCAAAAGCTCCTAAAAGAATGCCTCTCCCCCTCCCCTTCTTGGCGCATAAAAATCCGGAAAGCAGCGCGCCTGCGGCAAGGATTAAAAACACCGCGTAGTATGTACGCTCATCGGCAAGCTTTGAGCGCGTCATCAAAAACGCGAGCAGCCCCGCCAGAATCAGTATACACAACAACCCCGCCGCCGCGGATATCAGAATTGTTTTAAGTCCCCGCTTCGCGGCTGTACCGCCCTGTGTTTCTTGCTTCCTCATAAAATAACCTCCTACTCTGTTAAAGAGTATGAGTTTCTTGTCCGACATATGAATAAAGCAGCCGAAAAATCGGCTGCTTTTTTACGGTATTTGTAAATGTATTATTCGTTGTCCTTTTCGACCTGCTCAGAGGAGGTGTCAACGCTTTCAGCCTCGGAGATATCGTGAATCTTATCGCCCGAAGTGTCTCTGTTTTGTACCTTCCTTTTCTTTCGGGGGTTGCCGTTGACGGCGTCGTCGATGGCGGCTTGTTCTCTCTGCGCGTTTTTCTCCTGCTCGGCGGCTTTTCTCTCGGCATCCATACGCTCGTTCGAGGTATTATTGGTCTGGATCGCCCAACGGGAAATTTTGATCTTGGTACGGTCTGCGCCGGTCTCGATGACAAGGGAATCGTCCTTGACGGTGACGATCTTGCCGATAATGCCGCCGATGGTCGTAATATCGTCGCCGATCTGAATGGTCTCGCGCATCTCCTGCTCTTCTTTTTGTTTTTTCTTCTGGGGACGGATCATAAAGAAGTACATTGCGCCGAACATCGCGATCATCAGCGCGATGCTCACACCCTTATTGTTTAATAAAGAAGCGGGGCCGGTTCCGGTTCCCGAAGACGTGGTCAGTGCTAAAAACTCAAACATTATTTTTCCTCCAAATTTTCAATGCGTTGATTATACAATATAATTTAATAAGTTACAAGTGTTTTAAAAAATTATCTTCAGATGCGCGTATCAAGCCGTTCGACGTTGTTTTTATAAAAAACATCGAAGGTTCCTGAGTCGAGCGCGTCACGGATGTCGGCCATCAGCATATTATAGAAATACAGGTTGTGGACTACCGACAGGCGCATGGCGAGCATTTCGCCCGCCTTGAACAGGTGGCGGATATACGCTCTTGAATGGCGGCGGCAGGTCGGACACCCGCACTGTGGATCGATCGGCGTATCGTCTCTTTCATATTTGGCGTTATTAAGGTTAATTATACCTGCTTTCGTGAATAAATGGCCGTGACGGGCGTTGCGGCTCGGCATGACGCAGTCGAACAGATCAACGCCGCGGCGAATGTTCTCTAAAATGTTGCCGGGCGTACCGACGCCCATAAGATAACGGATTTTATTTGCGGGCATGACGGGTGTAACCGCTGAAACGATGCGATACATTTCCTCTTTCGTCTCACCGACCGCAAGCCCGCCGATGGCGTAACCGTCAAGCTCCAGTCCGGCAATTTTTTGCATATGCTCTACGCGCAGGTCGTCAAAAACGCAGCCTTGGTTGATGCCGAACAGCAGTTGATTTTTGTTGAGCGTACCGGACAGAGCGTTTAAGCGCGTAAGCTCTTCTTTACAGCGATAAAGCCAGCGATAGGTTCTGTCGGCAGCTTCTTTCGCGTATTGATACTCCGCGGGGTTTTCAACGCACTCGTCGAACGCCATGGCAATGGTCGAAGCGAGGTTAGATTGGATACGCATACTCTCCTCGGGACCCATGAAAATACGCCGTCCGTCGACGTGCGACGAAAAAGTGACGCCCTCCTCTTTGATCTTGCGCAGCCCCGCCAGCGAAAAGACCTGAAAGCCGCCGCTGTCGGTCAGAATAGGTCCGTCCCAGCCTGTAAAATGGTGTAAACCGCCAAGCTCCCTTATCAGCTCATCGCCGGGTCTTACGTGCAGGTGATAGGTATTACACAGCTGTACCTGGCAATGAAGCTCTAAAAGGTCATTTGCCGACAGCGCGCCCTTGATGGCGCCGGCGGTGGCGACGTTCATGAACGCGGGCGTTTCCACCATTCCGTGAACAGTGGAAAACCGGCCGCGGCGGGCGTTTTTCTCGGTTTTAATCAGTGTAAACAAAAGATGTCCCTCACAAAATCAAAGTGCAATCGCCAAAGGAAAAAAAACGGTATTTTTTTTTCACGGCTGTCTGATATGCCTTCATCGTGTTATCGTATCCCAGAAACGCGCTGACGAGCATAATCAAGGTGCTTTCGGGCAGATGAAAATTCGTCAGCAGTCCGTCGATACATTGAAATTCATAACCCGGATAAATAAAAATATCCGTAAAGCCCTCGTCCGCTTTAATGAGCCCGCCGTTCTTTTTTGCGGAGGCTTCGAGCGTCCGGCAGCAAGTCGTCCCGACCGCGATAACGCGCCCGCCGCGCTGTTTTATCCTGTTGATGAGGTCTGCTGTCGCCTTTGGCAGCGCGTAGTGCTCAGCGTGCATTTTGTGCTCTTCGACTGTTTTGGTTTTAACGGGACGAAATGTCCCGAGGCCGACGTGAAGCGTTACATAGCCGATGTCAATACCTTTGTCACCGATTTCTTTTAAAAGCTCCTGCGTAAAATGGAGTCCGGCGGTCGGCGACGCGGCGGAGCCAGATTCGCGCGAATACACGGTTTGATACCGTTCCTTGTCTTTTAACTCTTCGGTGATATAGTGCGGCAACGGCATTTGGCCGATTTTATCGAGCAGCGCATAGAAGTCGCCCTCATAAGAAAACGTGACGAGGCGGTTGCCGTTTTCGAGAACTTCGCTCACCGTGCCGCGCAACAGACCGTCTGAGAATGAAAAGCTTGTCCCTTTAGCGGCGCGCCGGCCGGGACCCGCCGCGCATTCCCATACGCCTGTTTTTAAGGCTTTGAGCAGTAAAAATTCGACGCGCGCGCCCGTATTGTCCTTGATTCCGTAGAGCCTCGCCGGAAGGACGCGCGTATCGTTTAAAATCAGGCAGTCGTCCGGCGAAAGGCAGGAGACGATGTCGCGGAAGATTTTATGGTTTATCTCCCCTGTTTTCCTGTCAATAACCATCATCCTTGAAGCGTCCCGCGGTTCGATCGGATGCTGCGCTATCTGTTCCTGTGGGAGCTCGTAAAAGAAATCGCGTGTTTCCATAATTTTCTTTTGTTCCTTCTGTACAAAAAAAGTTGTTGAATATTGTATTGTTATTACAATTGCCTGTTGACACATCGCCGGTCTTTTGATAGAATACAGTGAAGTCACGCTGCAGGTTTGTATTATATGCTATTTATGCCGCGTTGACAAGTCTTTTATTGGGGTGTTTATCATGAAAAAATATAACGTCGGTATTATCGGCGCCACGGGGATGGTTGGGCAGCGTTTCGCGCTGCTGCTCAAGGAGCATCCGTGGTTCACGGTCAAGGTGCTCGCGGCAAGTCCGCGTTCGGCCGGCTTGACTTACAGAGAGGCGCTCGGCAATCGCTGGGTCATGGCGCAGCCCGTCCCTGAGAACCTTGCCGACATCATTGTCATGGACGCCGCATCCGACATTGAAAAGATCGCCTCGCTCGTTGACTTTGTTTTCTGCGCGGTCGATATGAAAAAAGACGAGATCAAGGCGCTTGAGGAAGCGTATGCCAAAGCCGAGTGTCCGGTCATCTCTAATAACAGCGCCCATCGCTTCACAGGCGACGTTCCGATGATTGTTCCCGAGCTCAACGCCGACCATATACAAATCATTCCCGCGCAGCGAAAGAGGCTCGGCACCAAGCGCGGCTTTATCGCCGTCAAGTCCAACTGCTCGCTGCAGAGCTATGTTCCGGCAATAGCTCCGCTGATGGAGTATGGCGTCAAGGACGTGCTTGTCTGTACCTATCAGGCTATTTCCGGCGCGGGCAAGACGTTTGACACATGGCCTGAGATGGTCGATAATGTCATACCGTTTATCGGCGGCGAGGAGGAAAAGAGCGAGAAGGAGCCGCTCAAGCTCTTCGGTCATATTGAGGACGACGCGATTGTTCTGGCCGATTCTCCCCGCTTTACGGCGCAGTGCATCCGCGTACCCGTCTCCGACGGCCATATGGGCGCGGTGTTCGTCCGTTTTGAGAAAAAGCCGTCCAAAGAGGAGATATTGAATATTTGGAAGAACTTCAAGGGCAGAGCGCAGGAGCTCGATCTTCCGAACGCTCCCAAGCAGTTCCTTCATTACTTCGAAGAGGACAATATGCCTCAGACAAAGCTCCAGCGTGACCTTGAGAACGGTATGGCTGTTTCCATCGGCCGTCTCAGAGAGGATACGCAATACGATTATAAATTCATCTGCCTTTCCCACAACACATTGAGAGGCGCCGCCGGCGGCGCGGTCTTAATGGCCGAGCTGCTTTGCGCGGAGGGTTACATCGACTAATTTTTGAAAGGATGAAGTCCAGTGAGAGAACCTGTTTTTACCGGAGCGGGCGTTGCTATCGTCACCCCGTTTATCGGTGAGGAATTAAAAATCAACTTCGCTCTTCTCGAAGAGCTTGTCGACGATCAGATTAAGAACAAGACCGACGCCATCATTATTTGCGGTACGACCGGCGAATCCTCTACCCTAGAGCATGAGGAGCACGTCGAGGCAATCAAATGCGCCGTCAGCGCCGCGGCAAAGCGCGTGCCGGTCATCGCCGGTACGGGCAGCAACGACACCGCCTATGCCGTGAAGCTCTCCAACGAGGCCGAACAGGCGGGCGCCGACGCTCTGCTCAGCGTGACCCCCTATTACAACAAGACCTCGCAGTCCGGTCTCGTCGAGCACTATCGTTTCATCGCCGACAGAATATCGGTCCCGCTGATTTTATACAATGTCCCCTCGCGGACGGGTATGGACATCAAACCCGAAACGTATGTCGAGCTGGCGAAGATTCCGCGCATCAACGGTGTCAAGGAAGCAAGCGGCAGCATATCCGCCCTTGCCAAATCAATCGCCCTTTGCGGCGACGAACTGAACTTCTATTCGGGCAACGACGATCAGATCACGGCGTTTATGGCTTTGGGCGCGAAGGGCGTCATTTCGGTGCTGTCCAACGTCGCCCCCAAACTGGCGCATGACATCGCCGCCGTCGCGCTCGAAGGCGATATCGCAAAAAGCGCCGCTTTACAGCTTCAGTACTTAGACCTGTGCAACGACTTGTTCATTGATGTCAATCCCGTTCCCGTCAAAGCCGCCATGGAAATGATGGGGATTAAGGTAGGCCGCTGCCGTATGCCGCTTGGCACGATGAGCGCCGCAGCCACTAAGCAGCTTGAGGCGACTTTGAAAAAGCACGGACTCATCTAAAAGCTCAGAAGAGGGACGTATCATGACAAAGATAATATTAAACGGTTGTTCCGGAAAAATGGGAAACATGATCACCCAGTGCGCCGCCGCGCGGGACACGGTGGAAATCGTCGCGGGTGTGGACCTGATTGAATATCCGGCGCTCCCCTACCCCATTTTTGCGAATTTTTCGGAGCTCAACGTCGCCGCGGATTTAGTTCTCGATTTTTCACACCCGTCGGCTTTACCCTCCGTACTCGCTTATGCCGTTAAAAAAAACATACCGGCTGTCATCGCGACGACGGGTATCGGCGACGAACAGATGCCGCAAATCGAGGCCGCCGCCGAAAAGATACCTGTGTTTTTCAGCGCCAATATGTCGATTGGCATCAGTCTTTTGTGTGAGCTGTCGAAAATCGCCGCGCGCATACTCGGCGAGGACTTCGATATTGAGATCGTCGAGGCGCACCATAACCAGAAGCTCGACGCCCCGAGCGGCACGGCGCTCATGCTCGCCAATGCCGTCAAGAGTGTTTACGAGGACAAAGAGCTTGAGTATGACCGCCACTTGAAGCGCGAAAGGCGTGACCAAAAGGAAATTGGCATTCACTCGATCCGCGGCGGTACTATCGTCGGTGAGCACGAGGTGATATTCGCCGGACACGACGAGATCGTCACGTTATCCCACAGCGCGCGCTCCAAAGCGGTTTTCGCCGAGGGCGCTCTGAACGCCGGACTGTTTCTCGTCGGCAAAAAGCCCAGTCTATATACCATGAAAGACATTGTAAGACAGTAATATCATGGGCAGTATGCATTTCGCGCAATACTGCCCATGATTTTGTTTTTCTTGTACAGTTTATTTGACGGTCACTAGACAAGTGGCCGTTTTTCCGTTGAGCGTCTTAACTGTAATCGTCGCGGTGCCGACGGCAACAGCGGTAACCATTCCGCTTAAATTCACCGTTGCGACCGCGGCGTTGGAGGTAGTAAAGGTCAGCGAGGTGTTGATATTGGCGTTTTGTGGTTCGATTGTAGCTGCCAGCATGAAGTTGTCACCCGTATAGAGCGAAAGCTTCGAAAAGTTCAACGTAACTTTACTGGGGGAAATTTTTGCTTTGACGGTCACTAGACAAGTGGCCGTTTTTCCGTTGAGCGTCTTTACTGTAATCGTCGCGGTACCCGCGGCAACAGCGGTAACCATTCCGTGGGTATTCACCTTTGCGACTGAGGCGTCGGAGGTAGTCCATGTCAGTGAATTATTGATATTGGTGTTGGAAGGCTTGATTGTAGCTGATAACACAAAGGTGCCGCCAACATCGAGAGCCAATTTTGATTTATTCAATGTAATTCCGGTGGGATAAACCGCCGTTGTGACCGTTACGACGACATTGTCGGTTTTTCCGTTAGCGGTTTTTACGGTGATGGTCGCTTTTCCGTTGCCTGCCGCCGTTAACCTGCCCTTGGAATCCACCTTGGCGACGGAGGGTTTCGAGGAAGTCCAGGTTAAAGCGGTGTTTGTGTTCGCGCCGGCAGGCGAAAAGACCACCTTCAAGGTGATGCTATCGCCCTTGAACATCGAGAAATTATCCTTGTCTATTCTAACGCCGGTGGGCGAAACCGGTTTATAAACCTTCACAACGCAGGCAGCCTTCTTGCCATTGGCGACCTTGACCGTAATGGTTGCGGTTCCGGCGGCGACTGCGGTAATCTTACCTTTGGAATCCACCTTGGCAATGGAGGTATTTGAGGAAGTCCAGGTGAGAGCGGTACCGGTATTCGCGGTGGAAGGCGCAATCGTGGCTTTTAAGGTATATGTGCCGCCTGTTTTGAGGCTAAGCGACGTTCTGTTCAGAGTGACGGAGGTCGGCGCGACTGCCGCCCTGACGGTCAGCGTACAGGTTGCGCTTTTGCCGTTGGCGGTCTTTGCGGTAATCGTCACCTTACCCGCGGCAACCGCCGTGACAACGCCGCCGGATACGGTCGCCACCTTCGTGTTACTGCTTTTCCAACTGATTTTTGTTTGAGAATTCGCTCCGATCGGAGATATTTTCGCCGAAAGCGTTAATTTTGTTTTGGCAATCCGGCTGGCGCTGGTTTTGCTCATTGTCAGGCGCATGGGGGTTACAAGGGATGAATCCTTACCGTTGGGTTTCAGGGGATCGCTCGGGTCGTATTTGGTAGAGGAGGACAGATCGGCGGGCGGCGTGCTGGAGGTACCCTTCGGTGCGTTATTTACGATTTTTATGATGGTTCCGGCCGCGCAGTTTTTATAGACAAAATAGGCGGCTGCGCACGTTGTGCGCATACAGCCCGCAGAGGCGTTCGTACCGATGACGTTATAGGAAGCAGGAAGAAGCTTGTCAATCTTCTTGCTGCTGTATAATGCGGAATGCACCATGACGTTGGTGTTCTTTATGTATGTCAGGTATTGAGCGTAAACGCCAAAATTATGCCAGCGTTCCCTGCCGCCCAGCTTGAATTCGCCGACAGGAGTTTTACCGGCGGTTCTGCCTGTCGCGGTGGAATAACGGCGTACCACACAGCTGTATTTTCCATTGACATCTCTGCCGTAAATGGACATGGTGTGGGATCCCTTTTCAACATAAACATAGTAGGGAAGCTTATAGTCTTTGGGTGGTGTTGGATACCAGGTCTTTGCCGAAGCAATAAATACGGGGAAACAGCTCACAAGCAGGGCAAGAGTGAGTATGGCGATAAAAACTCGTTTTTGGATAGCCTTCATACAATTCTCCTTTTAGCTATTTATTACAATGTCGGAAAAGCTATTAATAACGTGTCAATAGTATACCATTATTAGATAATAAAGTCAAATCACATTTAAAAAACAAAATTACCATTACAAAATACCGGTACATTGGTACCGGACTTTGTGATTCCCGTAATCTCCATATCCTTTGTGCCGATCATGAAATCGACGTGGTTGACGCTGCGGTTGCCGCCGCGGTCAATAAGCTCCTGCTCGCTCATTTTCGGACCGTCCTTGATATTCATCGGATAGCACTCGCCCAGAGCCAAATGGCAGGAGGCGTTTTCGTCGAACAGCGTGTTGTAGAAGAGCAGGCCGAGGTTCGAGATCGGCGAATCGGCGGGAATCAGAGCGACTTCGCCCAGACGCCGTGAGCCTTCGTCCGTCTCCAAAAGGCGTTTGAGCGCGTTTTCACCCTTTTTTGCACCGTAGCTAATAACCTCGCCCGCCGAAAACTGAAGGTAGAATTCATCGATGAGCGTTCCCTGATACGAGAGCGGTAAAGAGGCGAACACGACGCCGTCGGCGTGCAGCCGGTGCGGCATGGTGAATATCTCCTCGGTCGGTATATTCGGAAAGTAACTGACGCCGTCGTTCGAGGCTTCGCTGCCGCCCGCCCAGATGTGACCGTCGGCAAGGCAGAGCGTAAAATCGGTGCCTAAGGCGTTTTTATAACGCAGCGCCTTGAACGCGTAGCCGTTCAATATATCCGCGCGGCGTTTGAGCAGCCTGTCCTGTTGTGCCCATTTCATACCGGTTTTTGTATCGTTCAGGCGGCAGGTCGTGAAAATGGCGTTCCAGAGCTTTTTGACCGCCGCGGATATGTTATCCTCAGGAAACATTTTCTTTGCCCATTTTTCGCAGGGATAGGCGACAAGCGACCAGCGCAGGTCGCCCCTGTCCATAACGTCATGGTATTCCTTAAAGGCTTTTTTACGCGCGATCGCGTTCGACATCAGTTTTTTATCGGAAACGCCCTCAAAGACATCGGGGTCCTCCGCTAAAACCGTAATACTGACGCAGCCGCCGCGCGCGTAGAAATTACGCTGTTCAGCCTGCCACTGCGGAACGCTGCTGAACACTTCAAGGTCGGCGCTGTCAAAGCGTATCCGCGAAAAATCTTCGTCGTACCAGAGCATAATGACGTCCCTCGCTCCGGCGGCAAAGCTCTCCGCGGCAAGCATTCTGCCAAACGGGGCCGCCAAAACGGGACAGGATAGGAGCACATATTTTCCTTCGGTGACGTTTCCTCCGGTGCGCACGGTCAGCTTGGCATATTCTTGCAGCTTTTCTTCAAAGGTCATACTTAAGCCATCCTTTCTTTGCGAGATGGAAGTTATGTCTGTTCGGCGAAGCCGATTTGCATCTTCACCTATGATGCGAAAGGATAAAACTTCAGATTGAAAGATTAATCTTTCAACTTACCATCGATTATCGGAGTGCTCGCAAAAGGCGATCATATCTTTGATTTGCAGTTCTGTGCCGTCGTCAAGAACAACGGTGCCGTTCCAGAGGCCGAACACCTGATGACAGCGGTTGCCGACGGGACCGACGCGTGTGGATGTGTAGTTGTCGAACGTCGGTGTCATCGTCAGTTCAAAGCGATGATCGCTCGAGGAGAATACCCATGGTTTCATATAATCCGTTTCGTCTTTTTCAAGAAAAACCATGTCGAGCTTATGCGCCTTGCCGCCGTAAAACAGCATATTCTCGGTAGCAGCCGACATATCTCCGAAGCCCCAGCCGATCTCAAATCCGAAAATCGTACCGTCCGGAAGCCAGGTGCTGCCGTTGCCCCAATACCAGTCGCCTTTGAACGGCCAGACTCCCCTGCCCCAGTCGAGCAACCCAAATGCGGTGTCCGTGTCAAAATCATATGCGCCGAGAGCCGATTCGATGTGTCCGCGCGCGGGCATACAGTTGATTTTTTGATTGAGATAGAAATGATTTTTCTCACGAAACGGAACAGCCATCGTCAGCGACTGTAAATCTTTCATGATGTCCATTTCAATATATATGGACAACGGGCGCTTTTTCGAATCGAGTCCTTCATAGGTCAGGATGCGTTTTTCGGGCGTCACCTGAATTGACATCTTGAAATTTTTTCCGGTATTGCGTATAAAATGGGGTGTAAAACCATCTTTTGATACCGTGAGGCGGCCGCGCGTCATCAGCGACAGGTTCATTGCTTCGGCGCGCTCCCCCGTTTCACGGTCGTATACGGTGACGCTCCCGGCTCCGCCAAAGGAAAGATCGCCAAGCGTCATCTGTATGGTTATTTTTCTATCGGATATCTGATAAAAATCCCATTCTTTAATTCTCAAAGGATTTGCCTTGACATCGCCGCGATTATATATATAATTATTGTATATGCAGTATCCGGGCGACAAAACGTCTCCTTTTCCGTCAAGAAGGGTCGTTTTTTCAACAATTTCTTTCTGTATCATAACATAAACTCCCTTTCAGTATTTACTATAGTATACAGTATATACGCCCCGCTGTCAAACCTTGTCATAAAATGTTCAAGAGTTATTTTCCGTTTTTTTATAAAATGTACACTGAATAGAAATAAATCGAATATATACTGAAAATCGAACGAAGAAAGGGTGGTTATAATTATGGCAGTCAATGTGTTTGAGCGCACCGAGGAGAAATATATCGTTGACGGCGCGCTCATAGAAAAACTTATCCGCGAGATGAGCGACTACCTGAAACCAGACAAGTACGGCCAGTATACGATTTGTAACATTTACCTTGACAGCGACGATTTTCAGATGATCCGGTCTTCAATTGAAAAGCCCCCGTACAAGGAAAAGTTACGATTGCGCAGCTACGGATGCCCAAGCGCCAACTCCAATGTCTTTTTAGAGATTAAGAAAAAATATAAGGGCGTTGTCGGGAAAAGGCGTATCAGTATTCCGCTATGGGAGGCGGAGAACTATATCGAAGAGGGCATCCCCCCTTCGGACGATTCGCAGATATTCCGTGAAATCGACTATGCTATGAAGCTGTATAAGCCGAAGCCTAAACTCTATCTCGCCTACGACCGCACGGCTTTCGTGGGCATCGACCTTCCCGACCTGCGTATTACCTTTGACAACCGTGTCAGGAGCCGCACGGACGATCTCTACTTAGAGCACGGCGACAGAGGCGATCTGTTTCTTGACGGCGATCTGTACATCATGGAGATCAAGACCAACAACGCCATGCCCCTGTGGCTTGTACATATCTTGAGCGAGCTTCAGCTCTATCCGACCTCTTTTTCAAAATACGGAAAAATCTATCAGAAAAAAATGTGGAGTGAATATATCAATGTTTAGCTCAATCATCACGGATTCAACAAAGCTCACCTTCGCGCAGGCCGCCATATGTATGGGCTCCTCCCTCGTTTTAGGACTAATAATCGCCGTAGCGTATATGATCCGCAACCATTACACAAAGGGTTTTGTCATGACGGTCGCCATCCTTCCGCTCATCGTTCAGGTCGTCATTTTAATGGTCAACGGCAATTTGGGCGTCGGCGTAGCGGTCATGGGCGCGTTCAGCTTAGTGCGTTTTCGCTCCATGCCGGGGTCGGCAAAGGAGATATGCACCATCTTTATGTCGATGGCCATAGGTCTTGCCAC
>CAYYFY010000023.1:0-12473 GCA_964471035.1 uncultured Eubacteriales bacterium | reverse complement strand
TTACAGCTCCCTATACATTCCGGCTGCTTCCTCTTTCTTCGCAAACTCACTGACCGAGAGCACCTCGTATTTACTCAGCTTGCTCCCCATCTGGATTTCGATGATGTCGCCTATTTTGATTTCATACGACGCCCTGGCGGTTTTGCCGTTGACCGCGACGTGCTTGGCGTCGCAGGCGTCGTTTGCCACCGTGCGGCGCTTGATGATGCGCGAAACCTTGAGATATTTATCTAATCGCATAATATCCTTTTTTTTAAAAATGCCGCCTCAAGAAAGCAAAGCTTTTTTGAGGCGGAAATGGTTAATAAACTTATTTCACAGCGTCCTTGAGCGCTTTGCCGGCTTTGAAGCCCGGAACGTTGGAGGCCGGAATGCTGATCTTTTCCTTGGTGCGGGGATTGAGACCTTCCTTGGCGGCGCGGGAACGAACGGCAAATGTGCCGAAACCGACGAGCTGGACCTTATCGCCGCTCTTAAGAGCTTCTGTGATGCTGTCGAATACAGCGCTAACAGCCATATCGGCGTCCTTCTTAGAGAATCCTGCCTGTGCAACAGCGTTTACGAGATCTGTCTTATTCATTGTTTTTCCTCCGTTTTTTTATTCTTCCAAATGATCCGCATATACGGGTCATTATACTGGACTGTCTAAAAGCTTTGCCTCATCCCAGAGTTTGTCAAGCTCTAAAAGCGACGCTTTTTTCATATCGATGCCGCGCTCATTGGCCATGCGCTCGACGGCGGTGAAACGCCTTATGAATTTATCGGTTGATTTCGAGAGCGCCGTCTCCGCCTCACAGTGACAAAAGCGCGCTGCGTTTACAACCGAAAACAGCAGATCGCCCAGCTCGTCCTCGATTTTCGCGGGTTCACCCTGTTTAAGGGCTTCCCTGAGTTCCTCTGTCTCTTCGCCGATCTTATCAAACGCGCCGTCGGGGCTGTCCCAGTCAAAGCCGGCTTTTCTGGCCTTATCCTGAATTTTCTGGCTCTTCATCAGCGCGGGGAAAACCTTCGGTACCGACGCCATAGCCTCGCTCTGTCCCGTTATCCCTTTTGTCTGCCTTTTTATGTCGTCCCAGTTAGCCAAAACCTCGCCGCTGTCCCTAACGCTCACGTCCCCGAAAACGTGGGGGTGGCGCACAATCAGCTTTTTACAGATACCATCGGCGACGTCGTCAAAGGAAAAGACGTTTTTCTCCTCCTCGATGCGCGCGTGAAAGACGACCTGCAGCAGCACATCGCCAAGCTCTTCCTTTAAGAGAACCGGATCGTCCGTATCAATAGCCTCTAAGACCTCGTACGTTTCCTCGAGGAAGTTGTGCCGAATGGAAGTGTGGGTCTGTTCGCCATCCCACGGGCAACCATCGGGCGACCGCAGGATACGCATGAGCTCCAGTAGCTCGGGCATACCGTATTTGTCCTGAAACTTAAAATCCGTTGTCATAATCTTCCTTTTTCCTAACTATGACATATTCTACCCCAACAATCTGAACTTTTCAAGTAGTTTAGCAACTTTTTCTCCCTTTGGAAGCAAAATTATGTCCTCTTTTTCGAGAATTTTCATTAAAAACACGCAAATCAGATAAATTCCGCCGCCGATCGCGATGGAAATAAGGCAGGCAAGCGACGAACCGTTCAGGCGGGAATCGACGCTTCCGAAGGTCAATATGCGGGATAATCCGCTGAAGGACACCCACGTCGCCGCTCCGCAGCACAGTCCCGCGATCAGCGGTTTCATAAAAACCGACCAGAAACGCAGCTTGATTTTCGTGGTCCTTACAAGCACCGTCAGGTTGACGCCGACACTGATCAAATAGAAAAACGCCGTACCGATGAGCGCGCCGTAGATGTTCAGACCCGGGATCGTGACAAAGATATAATTGCACGCCACCTTGACGATACAGGCGACTCCCATGGTCTTGGCGGGAACGGACGCCTTGCCTATCGCCTGCAGGAGGTTGGCCGTCGGCGCGGAGAGAGTCAGCAGAATCATCATTGCGCCGTATCCCTCCAGCACATTGGCGGAAATGGGGATGGAGGACGCGGAGTTCGTGCCGTTATACATCAGGCTTAAGATCGGTTCGGCGAGTACGACAAACCCGATTCCCGCCGGAAACGCAATAAGAGACACGATGCGTATGACGGTCTGCACCGCCTGCTGCATGGAGCGCGTGTCCTTTTTCGCCCACGCGGCCGATATGACCGGTATGGCGCTGATGCCGAGCGTCATGGTGATGGTCGGGATCAGGTTGCGGAAATCCATTGCCGTGTCAAATGTGCCGTACAGATAACTCCTGATGCCCGTATCGAGAACGCCCCCCGCCGACAGACTGGCGCCGTACATATCCTTTATAATATCGAGATGGTCACGCACGACATGGTTTAAAATATTCTGAACGCTCCACGCGTCGATGAGGTTGGTCATGTTGAGCACCAGAGCGCTGACGGCGGAGGGCAGCGCTATTGAGAACAGCTCGCGGATAATCGTCCGCCTTCCCTCCGGCGCGGGAGAGTTTTTGAGCATTTCGGGCGTGATGCCGTCGCCCTTGAGCCGGTGGCGCAGAATACCGTAAGACGCCGACAGAATCGTCCCTAAGGTTACGCCCAATACCGCCGCGGCGGCGGCGTAAGGGTAGATTACCGACATCGCCTCCGCCATATTCGCGGCGGGCGTCCCGAACACTATCCCGTCTGCCTGAAACTGTAAAAGCCCCGTTCTCTGGACGAGCAGCGCCAGCGACAGTCCGAAAACAAGCTTTCCGGCTGCCTCGAGTACCTCGGTGACGGCTGTGGGCATCATGTTGCGCAGTCCGGCATAATAACCGCGGTATGTAGATACCATACAGCAGAAAAAGATCGACGGCGCGATTGCCATAATCGCGAGCAGCGTCTGCGGGGAATTGATGGAGAACCGCCAGTCCATGCTGGTGTACGGGTAAGACAGCAGCATTAAAAACAGCGTTCCGCCTAAGCCGAGCAGCAGATAGACCGGCCAGGTCACCTTAAACACCTGCCGGACGTCCCTGAACTTCCCCAGTGCGTAATTCCTCGAGACAAGGCGCGATACCGCGACGGGAAGCCCCCCCATGGAAATCGCGTAAATCGGCGTGTAAAGATTGTACGCCGAGGCGAAATAGCCGCGTCCCTCAGCGCCGATGATGCCGGTCAGCGGGATTTTATAGACGGCGCCGATCACCTTGACGAGCGCCGTCGCCGCGACCAACAAAAACGCGCCGCCGAGCAGCGACTGCTTCCTTTCAGACGACAACTTGAAGCCCCCTTATCCGAGAAATTCCCGCAGCAGCGAATCCGCGGGCACCAGCGACGTATCCATCGCCGGAAATAGTCTAATACTTTTCATCAGCCTCTGGGCATCCTCACGGTACTCGCTGTCCTTACCGATCTGATCGAGCAGCGTGAGCGCCTGCTCCTTAAACACACACGTTTCATAGAGGTGGACTGTATTGATTTTGACATCGGCGTTTTCGCGGTACGGAAAGAGGTACATATCCTCTCCCAGACAAACCGTCTTCCACAGCTCATAGGTGTTCTCCGGCGAGCTGCCCCGAAAGCTGTAGTCGCGGATCAGTCTTCGGATAAAGCGCATATTGCGCTTATTCAGTATAATATTGTCCCTCTTGTCGTAAATACGCGTGGAGACGTTGATATATATTTTAAACAGTCTGTCCTGCGGCAGCTCTTCGGTGACGAGGGGATTGAGCGCGTGCAGCCCCTCGACGACAATGACATCGCCCTCATGGACGGTCATTTTTGTCAGCGTGTCCTTTCGCGCTCCGGTGAGGAAATCGAACGTGGGCATCATCGCCTCACCCTTGGTCACTAAGTCCGACAACGTCTGCGACAAAAAGGGTAAATCAAGCGCGTGAACCGTCTCATAATCGGGCGAGCCGTCGGGCAGCCGCGGAGACATGGCGCGGTTTTTATAGAAATCGTCCAGCGATACGGTATAACAGTGCATCCCGTGCGCCTCGACGGCTGCCTTTAAGCGTTTGGCGGTAGTCGTCTTTCCGGCGGAGCTGGGTCCGGCGAGCATGACGATTTCGCTGACCGGCGTCTCATCGATCCGCCGCGCGACGGACTCAATGATATAGCGGTAGCGTTCCTCGCACAATTTCGCAAAAGCCGCCGGTTCCGTTTCGGCCATCTCGCGCACATATTCCAGCGTATTGCGGATTTTGGACATGGAATATCTCCTTAATCTGTATGTTTTAACTGGTCGTAAAATTACAAAACATTATGGCTTTCTTGTTTGAGGTAAAAAAGATTTTAGCTATTAGATATTAGATATTAGATTATAGGAACCTGCGGTTCGCATTTTAAATGGTTGCCGTCTGTTTGATAAAATGCGGCAATTTTATTCTTACGCTCAAGAATCTCCGAAAAGCGCGCTATATATTCATAAGGGTATTTAAAATTGTACAGCCGTTCAATATACGGACCGCGCGGCGCTTTGAGCTTCGTCACGGCGCCCGCTCCGGCTGCGAGCACGCTGTGGCACTCCTCCATCATAAAGACGTTGTACAAGCATTCGTGTTGAGGCTTCGACCAGCCTGTGTTTTCCAGATTGCCGACGGATTTGCTCTGACGGTACATATAGTACGGCGCGTAACCGGCTTGCCGCAGCAGCGTGCCGGCGCTCTTAAGCATTGTTTCGGATACGGCGGCGGTCTGAGAGAGCGCCTGTTTTTCGGTGACAAGGGCGCTGCTGCGCTTTCTGGCGAGCGTATGCACCGTGACGCTTTCAAATCCCATCTCTATTGCCGTTTTGACGCTGTTTTCAAACCCCTCCGGCGTATCGTCGGGCAGCGCGGCAATCAGGTCGGCGTTGATGTTGTCAAAGCCGTATGACCGCGCTAAATGAAAGGCGCGTACTGTATCTTCCGCGGTATGGCGCCGCCCGATGGCACTCAGCACCTCGTCGCTAAAAGACTGCGGATTGATGCTGATACGCGTCACGCCGTGCGCTTTCAGTACACTTAGCCGCTCTGCGGTCACCGTGTCCGGACGTCCCGCCTCCACCGTATACTCACGCGCCGCCGACAGGTCAAAGCTCTGTTCGACCGCCTCAAAAATCCTCTCGAGCTGCGGCGGGTCAAGCGTGGTCGGCGTACCGCCGCCCCAGTAGACGCTTTCAAGATTTAAGGAAAGCTCTTTAGAGAGCTTCCCGAGCACGGACAGTTCCTCGCACAACAGTCCGACATAAGCGGGAACGCTCTTTTTTAAAGCGGGCGAGGTCACCGAGTGCGACACAAACGAACAGTAGCCGCACCGCGTCGGGCAGAACGGAATGGCGATATACAGGCTGAAGGATTCGGGTTTAGACAGCGTAAGGATTTTTTCTTCCGCGGCGGCGACCTCTAAAGCGAGCGCTCCCTTTTCGAGAGAAACGAAAAGGTCGTCGGTAAAAACCTTCAGCGCCTTTTTTGCGCCGTACTCGTTTTTAAGCGCCGTCATCAGCTTGGTAGGGCGCACCCCCGTCAAAATCCCCCACGGCGGACGGTAACCAAAACGGTTACAGAGCAGCTCAAACAACGCGGACGCCAAAAGGCGCTCTGCCTCGTCGGGAGGACAGTCGCTCTTGAGAGGCAGTGTTTTTTCCGTCGCCTTACCGCCGGTATCGAGCCACGCCGACAACACCTCGTCCCCGATAAACGTCAGCGCGTAAGGGATTTTCGGCTCTCCGACAAGCTCCTGCCGCACAAGGATTTTTTCATCGGGCAAAAAGAGTCTGAGCAGATTTTCCATCTCATAATGAAAGCGGTGACCGATACAGTACAGGATCATCGGGTTCTCAGATAGCGGTTATGTGCGCGCTCGTCGCCGATGGATGTGCTGCGGTTGTGCCCGGGGAAGATGGTGTATTCGTCGGGAAGCGTCATGATCTTATCGACGGACGTATACAGCCGCGCGGCGTCCCCGCCGGGAAGATCCGTCCGTCCGGCGGTGCGGCAGAACAGCGTGTCGCCGGTGATGACAAAACGGTCGTCAGGACAGACAAAGCACAGCCCGCCCTCCGAATGACCGGGAGTCTCCATCACCTTAAGACGAGCATGTCCGATCTTGATTTCGTCGCCCTCGGATAAAAGTATATCCGCTTTACAGGGGAAAAACTCCTTTTCGCATTCCCTAAAGAGTTGATTTGCCCCCTCACCGAAAAAAGTATCGGCGTCCGCCGTATCGGGAGAGACGAGCAGATTGACGCACTTATCGAAAAGGCTTGCGGCGTCCGGCGCGCTGATAGCGATCTGCGCTTCCGGAAACGCGTTTTTCAGCATACTCACGCCGAGGACATGGTCGAAGTGCCCGTGGGTCAACAGGATGTATTTCAGCGACTTAACGCCCTGCTCCCTAATCTTTTCAGGCAGTTCTTCGGTATACGCGCCCGGATCGACGACGGCGCCCTCGCCGGAGGACGGGTCAGAGAGAATATAACAGTTGGCGCCGACTAAGCCGAGCGCGAGGCAGGAAATGTTCATGTAGGTTTCCTCCAGAATTCAGTATCGAGTAAGATGGTCACCGGCCCGTCATTGATAAGGCTTACCTGCATATCCGCGCCGAAAACGCCCGTTTTTACGCAGGCGACGCCCTGTGCTCTCAGCGCCTCGCAATAGGTAAGGTAGAGCCGCTCGGCTTCTTTCGGAGAAGCCGAGGAGGTAAAGGAGGGGCGGTTCCCCTTTTTTAAGTCAGCACCCAGCGTAAACTGAGACACGGCAAGGACCGCGCCGCCCGTATCGAGAAGCGACAGGTTCATCTTACCGTCAGAGTCCTCGAGCACGCGCAGCGACGCCGTCTTTTTCGCTAAAAGATCGGCTTCCTTTTCGGTGTCGCCGTCCATGACGCAAAGCAGCACAAGAAAGCCCGCGCCGATTTGACCGACGGTTTCACCCCCGACGGCGACCGCGCTTTCCAGCACGCGCTGGACAACCGCCCTCACTGCGGTTTGTTGGGATCGTTTACAAAGGTGTAATCGACGTCCTTAGGACCGTCATTCCCGCCGTCTTCTCCGATTGGCATTACGACCACGGCGATGATATAGACGATGATGCCCGGAAAAGCCGCCGAGAAAATAGACAGCAGTACAAACGCCAGACGGACGAGCGTGGAGTCAATGCCGAAATACGCGGCGACGCCGCCGCAAACTCCCGCGAGCATTTTATCGCTCGGCGAGCGGGAAAGCTTTTTTTGTGTAGGCATAACATAACCTCCCATATTATGATTTGAATCTTTCGATGGATAATACGCCGTCGATTCTCTCGAGCCGCTGAATTACGCCGCTGAGATGGTCGAGGCTGTTTACCGTGATGGTCATATAGATCAGCAGCGTACCGTCGCGGTTTTCGCGCGTGTTGACGGAATTGATAAAGACGCGCATACCGGCTATAAGGCCTGAAATGTCGGCCATCAGCGCCACGCGTGAGATACAGAGCAGCGAAAGGGACGCCTTGAAGCTCTCCTTTATCGACTTGTCCCAGTAGACCTTAATCCACCGCTCCGGCTCGGAAGAAAGCTCAGTGTTGCTCGGAACGTTGGCGCAGTCGCGCTTATGCACCGACACGCCGTGACCGCGGGTGATAAAGCCGATAATGTTGTCGCCCGGAATCGGGTTGCAGCAGCGTGACAGCTTGACAAGACAGTTGTCGATACCCTCGACGACAACGCCCTCGCTCGTGGTATTACGGCGCTTTTCGGGCGACGCCTCAAGCGTTATCGGCTCCTCTGTTCCGATGCGGTGATATTCCTCGCGGATGAACGGCATGATGCGTGACAGCGGGATGCCGCCATAGCCGAGGGCGGCGAAGAAATCGTCGTCGTTGTTGCACCGCTGGCGCTCGACGAGCCTGTCAAGCAGCTCCGCGAACGCCTCGTCGGAAAAGCGCATTTTGTGGCGGCGCAGCTCGCGCTCGAACTGGGTCTTGCCCTCAAGGATATTCTCGTCGCGCTTTTCGCGCTTGAACCAGTTGCGTATCTTGCTGCGCGCCTCGCTGGTCTTGACGATATTGAGCCAGTCGCGGCTGGGCCCCTTCCCCGGCTGTGACGAGGTCAGCACCTCGACAATCTCGCCTGTCTCGACCTGATAATCAATAGGCACAATCCGCCCGTTCACCTTCGCGCCGGTCATTTTGTTGCCGACGGCTGAATGGATGGCGTAGGCGAAATCAATGACCGTCGCGCCCATGGGCATACTGATGACGTCACCCTTCGGGGTAAAGACAAACACCTCGTCGGGTACCAAATCGCTCTTGATGGTGCGTACGATGTCCTCGATGTCGTCGGCGTCCTTCTGGCTTTCGAGCAGCTGTCGTATCCACCGCAGCCGCTCCTCAAAGCGTGCCGTACCGCCCGCGCCGTCCTTGTACTTCCAGTGCGCGGCGATGCCGTATTCGGCGGTCTTGTGCATATCCTCTGTCCGGATCTGCACCTCGAACGGAATGCCCTCCTTGCCGATAACCGTCGTATGGAGCGACTGGTACAGGTTCGGCTTCGGGGTCGAGATATAATCCTTAAAACGACCGGGAAGCGGCCGGAACATATCGTGTATGATGCCTAAACAGTCATAGCATTCAATGGTCGTGTTGACGATGATGCGGATCGCGTAGATGTCATAAATCTCGTCAAAATCGCGGTTCTGCATATACATCTTACGGTATATGCCGTGAACGCTCTTGATGCGCCCCTCGATCTGAACGTCTAAAACAACGGTTTTGACGCGTTCTAAAATCAACTGCTTGGTCTTTTCGAGAAAATCGCGGTGCGTGCGGCTCTGGGCGCTCAGCGCTTTTTCGATTTCACCGTACGCAACCGGATCGAGATAGCTGATTGCCCTGTCCTCAAGCTCCTCCTTCATCGGGCGGATGCCGAGCCGGTGCGCTATTGGGGCGTATATCTCAAGCGTTTCAAGCGCCTTGTCGCGCCCCTTCTGCTCGTCGACGAACTTGAGTGTGCGGATGTTGTGAAGTCTGTCGGACAGCTTTACGATGATGACGCGGATGTCCTCGGACATCGCCAGCAGCATTTTGCGGATATTCTCCGCCTGTTCCTCTTCCTTGGTGTGCAGCGGCACCTTTTCGAGCTTTGTCACGCCATCCACGAGCGCGGCGATCTCCTTGCCGAATTTCTGCTCGACCTCGGGCAGTGAAATCGTCGTGTCCTCGACCGTATCGTGCAGCAGCGCGGCAACGACCGACTGATAGTCCATTCCCAATTCCATCAGAATGACCGCCACGGCGATCGGGTGGATGATATACGGCTCTCCGGAGCTGCGCTTCTGGTCGGCGTGCGCCGCCTCGGCAAGGTAAAAAGCCTTGTCAACAACAGCGACCTCATCGTCGGTAAACATATTTTTTGCCATGTCCCGCAGGGCAAGATATTGGGCTTTAACGTCGTAATTTTCCAATGTCATGCCTCCTTCAGCCGCAGAGAGGACAGAATACGCGAGCTTGTCATATCCGCCTTGACGCCCGCGACCGGCGCAACGCGGTTGTCGGGTGTGCGGATTATCAGGGACATCTCGGCAAACACGTCGAGAGCGACGCTTACCGCCGCGCAGAACGTCTCGGGATATTCAATGCGCCGACACAGCGTTTCCGCGTCGTCAAACACACTGCCCTTTAAACGGATGTACCTGTACAGCTTTTCCTGAAGCGTCCTGTCCGGACAGAGCTGCGCCGTTTCCCCGTCGGTCAGCGCCTGTCCGCCCCTGAATTTCTCATACAGTCCGGCGCAGCCGAGCACCGCGTCGTCGTCGGCGCCGGCAAAACGGATGCCGCGGATCTGGATATTCAAGCGTTCCTCGCCGAGGTACTCGCCGACCTCCAGTTTTACGGCTAAATCGACCGTATCTCCCTGTTCGAATAAAAACGCGCTCTCGGTCATACCGAAATACATCGCCGTCACGCTCGCGCCGCCGCGGCGCAGCGTCAGGCGCAGATGGCGGCTGTTGCCGACCGGCTGAATGCCGCTTAAGGTCAGCCCGAAAAGGCCGAATATCGGCTGCGGGTTGCCCGCGCCGTACGGCTCGAGCAGCGCGGCGGCATTGACAAGCGAGGGACTGAGCGAAGCGGGATTCAGCTTACAGTCTATAGCCAGCTCAGGAAACGGCATCGCCGCCATTTGCGCGTATTCGTTGATTTTTTCGCGGAAAACCGCCATATTTTCCGACGGCAGGCTGAGCCCCGCCGCCAGCGTGTGTCCGCCGAAGCGGGAAAGCGTCTCTTTTACCGCCGAAAACGCGTCGAATAGGGAAAAACCCTCTATACTGCGTCCGGAGCCTTTGGCTAAGTCGCCGTCCCTTGAGATGATGACGACGGGTTTCCCGAAACGTTCGCAGAAGTGAGACGCCACGATCCCTAAAACGCCCTGATGCCAGCCCTCGCCGTCGGCGACCAGTACGCTGCCGAGCAGCGTGGGATTATCAGATAACTGCCGCAGCACGGCTTCCTCGATGCCGCTCTCTTCCTTTTTACGAAGTTCGTTGGCTTCGTTGATTTCGGCGCAGAGCGCCTTCGCCTCGGCGGCGTCGGCGGTGAGCAAAAGCCTCATCGCCCTGTCCGCTGAACCCATGCGGCCGGCGGCATTGAGACGGGGCGCGATGGTAAAGGCTACGGAGACGGCGGTTGACGCCCGTGTGTCCGCCCCGCAGGACGCGCGCAGCGCCAGAAGGCCTGTCCGCTCGCCGCGCCGCAGAAGCTCAAGCCCGTGTTTTACGAGAACGCGGTTTTCCCCTTTGAGCGGCACAATATCGGCGACGGTGCCAATGGCGACAAGATCGGCGTATTCGCCGAGCACGCGCTCGCTGTCGTCGTCCTCAAGCGCGCATACGAGCTTGAACGCGATCCCGACGCCCGACCATTCCGTAAATTCACCCGAAAAATCCTCGCGGTGCGGATCGACGACCGCCAGCGCCTCGGGCAATTCCTTGCCGGGTTTATGGTGGTCGGTAACGACGACGTCGATCCCCAGCTCCTTAGCAAGCCTTACCTCCTCGACCGCGCCGATGCCGTTATCGACGGTGACTATCAGCTTTGTCTGACGGTCATAAAGCAAACGGACGGCTTCCGCGCTAAGACCGTACCCGTCAAGCTTACGGTCGGGAATGTAGTAATCGACCTCTGCCCCGTGGGACTGAAAATACGTGTAGAGCAGCGCCGCGGCCGTCACGCCGTCGGCGTCGTAATCGCCGAATACCGTGATCTTTTTGCCCGCGGCGAGCGCGTCCTCAATAGCGCAGACCGCCTTGTCCATATCCGGCAGCAAAAACGGATCGGACAGTTCGTTGTCAAACAAAAACGCGTCCGCTTCAAATGCGTCGCTGATGCCCCGCGCGCAGAGCAGATACGCGGCGAAGGGGTCAAGGGAGCAAGCCTCCGCAATTGCGGCGGCGTTTTCCTTATCGCAGGAGCGCACGCTCCATTTCTTTCTGCCCACTTAATCAATCCCTCACCAAAATTACTGATTAGTATAACACTTTTTCCTTATATATGCAATAAAAATCTGCGAATATGCCGCTGCAAGCGGCTTTTCTCTTTTTTCTTGACTTAGATAGTAATTCAAGGTATCATGAAGAAAAAACAAAGGAGAATTATATGGAATACAATGTCAGAAAGACCCCGGGCGACACCTCGTGGTTTGTACGCGACCGGTTCGGTATGTTCATTCACTGGGGGCTGTATGCCCTTCCCGCGCGCCACGAGTGGGTCAAGCACAACGAAAAAATCCACGACGAGGACTATCAGAAGTACTTTGACCATTTTAATCCCGATCTGTACGACCCGAAGGAGTGGGCAGAGAACGCCAAAAACGCCGGTATGAAATACGTCGTCCTCACCGCGAAGCACCATGAGGGCTTCTGCCTGTTCGATACGCAGTATACCGACTACAAGTCCATGAACACCCCCTGCGGCAAGGATCTGGCGAAGGAGTATGTCGAGGCGTTCCGCGCGGCGGGGCTCAAGGTGGGCTTCTATTATTCGCTGATTGACTGGCATCATCCGGATTTCCCCATCGACGGGCTTCATCCGTACAGGGACGACGATGAGGAGGATATCGCAGCGCTCAACAAAGGCAGGGATATGACAAAATATGCCGAATACATGCGCAATCAGGTGACCGAGCTGCTCACGAATTACGGCAAGATTGATATTCTCTGGTTTGATTTTTCCTATTCTAAGAATTATTACAGAGGCATGAAGGGCAAGGGCAAGAACGACTGGGAGGCCGAAAAGCTCATCGCCGCGGCGCGCGCCGTCAACCCCGACATCATCATCGACAACCGTACCGAAATTGAGCAGGACCTCTGGACGCCCGAGCAGTGGCAGCCCGAGGAATGGCAAAAAGACGACGACGGCAACCTTGTCGTCTGGGAGGCGTGCCAGACCTTCTCCGGCTCGTGGGGCTATTACCGCGACGAAACAACGTGGAAATCCCCCGAGATTCTCATTCAGATGCTCGTCAACACC
>CAYYFY010000022.1:0-12627 GCA_964471035.1 uncultured Eubacteriales bacterium | reverse complement strand
GCTCGAGCTTACTGGATTGCCTGTGGGGTGAATTATACGGAAGTATCAACGCCGCCGAGATTACCGACGGCGCCATCACTCCCGCACATGCCGATTATTTAAGGCAAAAGTACCTTTGGGGAGGCGTATCAGATGAACAATCAAATTGATTTCTCAGGATGCAAAAGAGTTTTCGGAAAAGCATACAACGGAGCCAACGGAAAGAAAATCGCCGTTATATACAACGGGCATCAGTATATGCTGAAGTTTCCGCCATCCGGCAACAAAAAGCCTACGGAGCTCTCCTACACCAACAGTTGTATCAGTGAGCATATCGCAAGCTGCATCTTTAATATGCTTGGAATCAATGCACAGCAGACGCTGCTTGGGACATACGCTGTAAACGGAAAAGAAAAAGTGGTTTGCGCCTGTAAGGATTTCACCGAAAGCGGAAACGCTCTGTATGATTTCTGCTCCATAAAAAACACCGTTATTGATTCGGAGCACGGCGGCAGCGGAACAGAGCTTGACGATATCATTGAAACCATGGAAAAGCAGCGGTTTGTTTCTCCGGACAAGCTTGCTGAACATTTTTGGGATGTGTTTATAGCAGATGCTTTACTCGGTAATTTCGACAGGCATAACGGAAACTGGGGCTTTTTATATGACGGCAAAACGCAAACTTCCGAAATCGCGCCGGTATTTGATTGCGGGAGCTGTCTGCTGCCGCAGGCAGATGAGCCGGTTATGCGCAAGATTCTTGATAACGAGGACGAGCTGAATGCAAGAATATATCGGTTCCCGACCTCCGCAATTAAACAGGATGGCATAAAAATCAATTACTATGATTTTATTTCAAGGGTGAAATACGAGGAATGCAACGCCGCGTTGCTCAGAATCGCACCGAAGATAGATTTACAAAAAATAAACGGTTTTCTTGACTCAGTTCCCTACATTTCCGAAACACAGAAAGAGTTTTACAAGAAATACATCTCGGCAAGATACGAAAAAATACTCCTTCCGGCTTATGATACATTTATCCGTAAAACTCCAAGATGATTTACCGCGTTCTTGTCAAGCCTTTTCCCATAAACCGCAGAGTATGGGGAAAGGCTTTGTGTTTCACGAATCCACAAACGCCCGCCGTGCGGGAGATAAAAGTTATCCGGCAGGCTATTCACTATATGATTGAGTTTTTCTCTCGAATCGAGATGTTGTGCTCAAATGTATATTACGATATACTGTTAATAGAAAGAGGCCGCTTTCAATAAACAATCAAGGAGTTGTCTTTATGAAACTCAATATTGCAGAAACCATAAAACATCTGCGAAAGGAAAAAGATATTACACAAGAAGCGCTTGCGGATATTCTCGGCGTTTCCTACCAGTCGGTATCGCGTTGGGAAACCGGCGCGTGTTATCCCGACATGGAGCTGCTTCCCGTAATTTCTGATTTTTTCGGCGTAACAGTGGATAAACTGCTGGGTATCAATGAACGAATCGAACAAAAAAAGGTGGAGCAATACCTTACCCGTTTTCAGGAAGCAATCAGCGAGGGAAAGGTTTATGATTGTATTGCCATCGCGCGGGAGGGTGTTTTAGAGTATCCGAACAACTTTGAGCTGCTTAACAAGCTGATGTACGCATTATTCATAGCGGGAGATGAAGACGGCAACATTCCCGAATGGAAAGAAAACATGGAAAAGAATGATGCCGAAATCATTGCCTTGGGCGAACGGATCATGAAATACTGTCCGAATCAGGATATCCGTCTTGAAGCGACGGCTAGACTTGCTTTCAATCACTGCGAAATGGATAGAAAGGAAATCGGAAGGACCGTCTACGAAACCTTGCCGTCAATGGAGTACAGCCGTGAAGTTCAGATGTGGTGGTGCCTCAATGATGACGAAAGGCTCTCGTTCACCCGTGATAAGATACGAAAGGGTTATGAGCTTCTGGCTGCGGGTATTTATTCTCTGCTTTGTTATAAGCAGTTGCCGGATGATGAGCTGATTAAGGTTTTTGAAAAACGGCTGAAGCTTGACGAGCTTATCTATGACGGAAAAGTTCAGTATAACGACTGGGGCGGCGCGCGGCTTCGTTGCAACTTTGCGGGTACACTTTTGTGTTTGGGTAAGCAAAAGGACGCGATTGAACAGTTAAAAATAGCCGCGCAGTACGCGCGCGGTTTTGATAACCGTCCAGATGAAAGCACGGTGTCCTCGCTTTTGCTCGGCGAAACTACAGAAAAAAAGACCGACTTTGAAACAGATGATAACCGCTTGCTTTCCGAAATCATGCGCGACAAGTGGTTAACGGATTCCGACTTTGACAGTATTCGTGACACTAAAGAATTCAAAGAGATTATAAATTTACTTTCATAATATTAAAAATATAAAAAACCTAAGGCTTCTGCCGCCAATTGTGCGGTTGCCTTAGGTTTTATGTTTGTCGTTTCTCGTCAGTGTCGCGCAGACGCACACGACCTCCGCCGCGCCCGCGACAAGCAGGGTTTTAGCGCACTCGTTCAATGTGGCGCCGGTGGTTTTGACGTCGTCGCAGAGCAAAATCCGTTTTCCGATCATGCGGGCGCTCACGGCGGGCTCAAACGCGCCGAGCAGGTTGCCCGAGCGTTCGGCATGGGACAACGTGTGCTGCGCCTTCGTTTCATAAGTCTTAATGAGCAGGCCGAAATAGGGCAGACTTACTTTTTCGGCGAACGCGGCGGCGAGGAGCTCGGCTTGATTGTAGCCGCGCTTTCTCTCGGTTTTTTCGGAGAGCGGGACGCTCGTCACCAGATCGAACGCCGTGTCGGTGAAATGCTCCGAAAAGGCGGCAGCCATCTCATCGGCGAACATCCCGACGGCGTTTTCGTCCTTTCTGGATTTCAGGCGGCGCACGGCCTTGCCCGCGGCGCCCTCGTAGTAAAACGGCGCGGTGACGGCCTTGTAATAGTTCTTTTTGCCGCCGCAGCCGCAGTCGCGCTTCATAAAGCCGCACAGCTTACAGATTTCGCCGGTGATCCTGCCGGTGTCCGCGGCGCAGAGCTTGCACTCGGTGCGCCTGAAATCAATGGGCTTGTCGCAGAAACGGCAGCGCTTCGGGAAAAAGAAGGACAGCGCCAGCTCCTTTGTCTCGTTACCCGTCATTGCCGCTGTTCTCCTGTTCCAGAAAAGCCTTCAACGCCGAATAGCGTTTTGATTTCCTGTCGTTTTCCGCCATTTTTCGCAGCTCGTCGGCGGCGCCGACGGTCAGGCAGCGCTCACGCGCCCTCGTGACGGCCGTATAGAGCAGATTGCGGTAGGAGAGCTGCGACGCGATTCCGGCGGCGGTGATAATGACAGCCTTAAACTCGCTGCCCTGACTTTTATGGACGGTGACGGCGTAGGCAAGCTCCAGCTCCTCGGCGGCTTCGAACGGGTACACCGCGACACGCCCGTCAAAATCGATGACCATACTGCCGAGAGCCGGCGAAATATTTTTGAGTACGCCGATGTCGCCGTTGAACACCCCGACGCCGCTCTCGCCATCCTTCTCCCATTCGATCTGATAATCGTTTTTGGTCTGCATGACCTTGTCGCCCTCGCGCAGCAGATTGCCGCCGTACCGATGCTCCTTTTTCTCCTGATGCGGAGGATTGAGCCGTTCCTGAAGCATTTGGTTGAGCGAGCGTGTGCCGCTCGCGCCTTTTTTGGAGGGGCAAAGTACCTGTATATCCCGCAGCGGGTCATAGCCGTAAGCATTGGGCAGGCGGCGGCAGAAGAGGTCGGCGACGGTCTCGGCGGCGGCAATGGGCGACGGGCGCTCAAGATGAAAGAAATCCGTATCCGCGGCATTCGTAATCTCGGGCATTTCTCCGGCGACGATCCTGTGAGCGTTTCGGATAATAGCGCTCTCGAGCGCCTGACGGAACACGGTTTCAAGGCGTGCCACCGGCAGTACATCGGAGTCAATGATGTCCTTAAGTACATTCCCCGCCCCCACCGGCGGCAGCTGGTCGGAGTCGCCGACCATGACGAGGCGGCAGCCTAAGGGCAGCGCATCGAGAAACGCGGAGAATACCGCGATGTCGATCATCGACAGCTCGTCGAGGATAACCGCCTGACAGTCGAGCGGATTCTGGGCGTTGCGCGAAAAGACAGGTTGGTCGTACTCGTCCCACTGCACCTCCAAAAGACGGTGAATGGTCTTGGCTTCGCGTCCGGTCACCTCACTCATGCGCTGGGCGGCGCGCCCCGTAGGCGCGGCTAAGGCGACATTAAGCTTCTGCTCCTCGAACAGCGACAGTATCCCTTTGAGCGCCGTCGTCTTGCCCGTACCGGGACCGCCCGTCAGTACAAGCAATCCTTTAGCGACGGCGGTCATGACCGCTTCGCGCTGTTTTTGTTCATAGACAATGCCGACGCTGTCCTCGATTTTCTGAATATCCGCTTTGAGGGTGTGCGAGCGCGGCGGCGGGTAGCGCATAATAACGCCGATCCGTTTGGCGATGCTCTTTTCATAATGGTACGAGGAGGGTAAAAAGATATATTCCTCTCCTTTTATGACCTCCGCACAGGCGCGCAGCGTACCGGTCAGGCGGTCGATGGCAATATCTACGGTATCCCTGTCGGTCTGAAGGTATTCGGCGGAGCGTGTAATCAATTTGTCGCGGGGAACGCAGGTATGCCCTCCCGTATACAGGTTGTGGCGCAGCGTGTGCAGCACGCCCTCGTCAACGCGCAGCGACGGTATAAGAGGTTTTTCAAGCAGCTTTTCGATTCGCTCGGCGCGCTCGAAGTCGATGCCGATATTAAGCGAGCACAGGCAGTACGGGTTCTCCGTGACGAGGCGCACCGCTTCGGTGCCGAGCTTTTTATGAACGCGCACGCACTCGACCGGCGTCAGCGCGTATTTTTGTAATTGCAGCATGACCGTGCGCAGCGTCGCCTGCTTTTTAAAGCTCTCTGAAATTTCATTGGCTCTTTCAAGGGATATGCCCTTTATCGACGCCAAGCGCGCGGGCGCGTTTTCGATGACATCAAGGGCGTCCGCGCCGAATTTTTCAATAATCGTTATCGCCCGCTTCTGTCCGATGCCGGGGATTGCCCCCGACGAGAGATAGATCAGAATCTGCTGCGCGCCCTCGGGCACGGTCCGCTCGTAGAAATTCACCTTAAGCTGCTCGCCGTAGGCACGGTGCTTTTCACGCGTTCCGGTGAGCTGCACGGTCTCTCCGGCGCACAGGTCAGGCATGACGCCGACCGCCGTCAACAGCTCGTCGTCCGTCTCGACGGACGCGACGGTATAACCGTTGGCGGCGTTTCGGAATACGATCTCCTCAACCGTACCCTTCATGGTTACTTCCTCTCTGTCCAAAAGCGGCCTCCAAAAAGTAAAAGTCTGTCGGAAAGAATCTTTCCGGCAGACTTATTGTAGCACAACCCGCGCGGCTTTTCAACGAAAAAGTATTTCGTTCGGATACTGCTCTATCAGCAGCTGCAAAGCGGCCATACAGGCGGAGGAGCCGAGCAGCAGCGCGGTCATCAGTAAGGAAACGAAATCAAACTTGAACGTCTGCCCTTTCTTTTTCCCGACGGCTATGAGCACCTCTAACCCGAATATGATGAGCACCAGCGGCCAGAGCTTCAATACAAATTCATAGCTGACAAGCTTTGTAAACGTCCTCAAGAAAAACAGCACGCCGAACGCGATCATCGAAACGCCGAGCGTTACGCTCCCGATTCTTCTTTGCGGCATATGCTCACTCCCCTTCCGGTGTTTGCTTTTCCTCTTTCAGCTCGCGGCTTTTGCCCTTGATCAGCCAGATACCGAGAGCGATGATCAGCGCTCCGACGACGATCTGCGGCAGGCTGTAGACAAACCTGTCAAAATTTTCAGCGACATTTTCGGGCAAAAATTCGTAGACAGCGCTCCAGACAAACCTTCTCAAAAGAAAAATTGTACCTGAAAGGACGGCGATAAATCCGACGATTTTCCCGTACCTGTCTAAAAAACTCCCATAACCGCCGCCATTTCCGATTTTGATGACAAGCTCATCGTTATAGTCGGCGAATTCTTCGGGGCTTAAACGGTAAATTTTCCAGACGTCAAAGAATGAGTAGAACCAGAGCGGTACCATCATAGACAGAAGAAATCCCATATCCATTTCAATGCCCAACGCGAACGCTCCGACGAAGAGAACGATATACGACAGTCCCGTCTTGAGAAGGCCGATATACATATGCCCCACGCCGGGAATCAGGGAAAGGAAAAACAAAAGCGTTTTATTAACGTGTGTTTTTGTTTGCATAACCGTATTCCTCCAAATAATTATTGTATCGTTTTTCCGAAAGCGTTTTCAAACCGTCCTCCAGTTGCTGTCCCACCCACGACGTTTTGTCTTTTATACCATCGAAATTGATTTTATCCGTATGGTTTGTGATCCCTGAAAATACCAATGCCAGCGCGGCGCACATAGCGGCGGTCACCTTGACCGCGTACAGGAACAGGGATTCGGACTTATGCGGCATCATTTCCGGTTCGGACTTAAGGTTTACGCTTAAAAGCGTACTCTCGGCAAAGCCCCACGGGACGGGAATAAGCGTTTCTCCCTCGACTGCCTTTGCGAGAATGGCGGCGCACTCCTCGCAGAGAGCGGCTTCCTGAAGGACGGCTATTTTTTCATCGGCTGAGAGTTCTCCGCGCAGGAGCTTCTGCGCGGTTTGTTCGGTAAAGTGCATCAAATAACCTCCTTCAGCTTATTTTTTAACATCAACCTTGCGCGAAACGCGCGGGTCTGTACGGTCTTAAGCGGTTCGCCGCGCTCGCGGGCGATCAGAGAGAGCGGTTTATCCTCGATGTAATACGACAGGGCTGTCGAGCGGTACGGCTCTTTTAGGGTTTCGCAGGCGCAGCGGACGTCCTCGGTCAGCATCCTGCGAAAAACCTCATCGTCGGGCGGGGGTGAGAGCATACCCACGGCTTCGAGCTCCTCGTCGGCGGCGGGAACGGTCCGACGGGCGGCGCTTTTAAGATAGTCGCAGCATTTGCCCGAAGCAATCTTCATCAGCCACGCCTTCGGACTTCTGCCGTCAAAGGTTTCATACGCCTTAAAGGCGCTGAGAAAGGTTTCCTGCGCGAGGTCCTCGGCGGCGAAGTAGTCGCCGGTCATCCGAAAGCAAAACGAGAATACGAGCGCCGCGAATTCCCGTATCATGCTCTCAAACGATTCATTTTTCTCACTGCCTATACCGACCACCACGCTTTCCGCTCCATTAACTATAACGAGTCAGAATATAAAACTACCTCAAAATATTTTTACAATATCACAAAAAACTCTGACATTCAAGAAAACAGCGGCAAAGGATTACCCTTTGCCGCTTAAAATGTTTTTATTGTACCGTGATTATTCCATCGCCGTCCGCGTCGCAGGTATAGCTTTTCCCCGTCTCCAGCTTTTTGTCGAGCAGCATTTCCGAGAACATATCCTCAAGCTTCGACTGGATAGCGCGCCTTAACGGGCGGGCTCCGTAGACCGGGTCAAAGCCCTCTTCTGCGATTTTCTTGACGAGCGCGTCGGTGAACGTAACCTCTATATCCATGCCGGCCATGCGCTTTTTTAAGGTTTCGAGCATGCGGCGGGTGATTTCCTCGATATCCTCCTGACGCAGAGAGGAAAAGACGATGATGTCGTCGAGCCTGTTTAAGAATTCGGGCTTGAATGCCTTTTTGAGCTCGCCCATGACAGCCTCGGAGATTTTTTTCTCGCGCCGCTCGTAGTCGTCGGCGCTCTCATCGACAAAGCCTAAGCCCGCTTTCCTCTCGGTAATCAGCGACGCGCCGATGTTCGAGGTCATGATGATCACGCAGTTTTTGAAATCGACGCGGCGTCCCTGCGAATCGGTCAGAATGCCGTCCTCAAGAATCTGCAGGAGGATATTGAACACGTCGGGATGCGCCTTTTCGATCTCGTCAAACAGGACGACGGAATAGGCGTGGCTGCGTATCTTTTCGGTGAGCTGGCCGCCTTCGTCGTAACCGACATAGCCGGGCGGCGAGCCGATGAGGCGCGATACCGAATGCTTTTCCATATACTCGGACATATCGATGCGAATCAGCGCGTTCTCGTTGCCGAACATCGACTCGGCGAGCGCCTTGCAAAGTTCGGTCTTGCCGACGCCGGTCGGACCTAAGAACATAAACGAGCCGATGGGACGCCGCGGGTCTTTAAGCCCCGCCCTGCCGCGGCGAATGGCCTTGGCGACAGCCTGAACGCCCTTTTCCTGTCCGACGATACGCCGTTTCAGCTCTTCTTCAAGGCCTAAGAGCCGTCGGCTCTCCTCCATGGTGAGCTGTACGACGGGAATCTTCGTCCATTCGGAGACGACGTGCGCCACCTCCTCGGCGCTCACCTCGCCGACATAATTCGCCGCGCTGTCATGCCAGAGCTGCTTTTTTTCGTTGTATTCGCGGGTCAGTTCTTTTTCCTTATCGCGGAAGGACGCGGCTTCCTCGTAGCTCTGTGTATTGACGGCGTTGTCCTTGTCCTCGCGTACTCTTTTAATTTGCGATTCCAGTTCTTTTAGCTCCGGGGGCGGGGTATATGCGCGCAGGCGCACCTTCGAGGACGCCTCGTCGATTAAATCAATCGCCTTGTCGGGCAGATACCTGTCCCCGATATACCGCGCGCCGAGCGTGACAGCCGCCTCGATGGCCGCGTCGGTGATGTGCACTCTGTGGTGCTCCTCATATTTTGAGCGCAGCCCCTTAAGGATAAGAACCGCCTCCTCCTCGGAGGGTTCGTCTACCTGCACGGGCTGAAAGCGTCTTTCAAGCGCGGCGTCCTTTTCGATATACTTACGGTATTCGGTGATGGTGGTCGCGCCGATGACCTGTAAATCGCCCCGCGACAGAGATGGTTTTAAGATATTGGCGGCATCCATCGCGCCCTCGGCGGAACCGGCGCCGACCAGATTGTGTATCTCGTCGATGAAGAGGATGACGTCGTCGGACTTCGTGACCTCGTCGATGACATTCTTGATACGCTCCTCGAAGTCGCCGCGGTACTTCGTGCCGGCGACCATACCGGTCAGGTCCAGCGAGATGACGCGCTTGCCGCGCAGAAGCTCCGGAATCTCCCCCTCGGCGATTTTGAGCGCCAGCCCCTCGGCGATGGCGGTCTTGCCGACGCCGGGTTCGCCTATAAGGCAAGGGTTGTTCTTGGTGCGGCGGCTTAAGATTTCGATGACGCGCTGTATTTCCTTATGCCGTCCGATGACCGGATCGATCTTGCCCTCGGCGGCGCTTTTCGTTAAATCACGTCCAAATTGTTCGAGCACGCCGCCCTCTTCGCCCTCGCGCCCGCTTTTCTGCTTGCCCTGCGGCGGACTTTCCGGCGCGCGGGTCACTTTGGACAAAAGCTCGAACGGCTGTACGCCTGATTGGACGAGAAAACGGCAGGCCGCGCTCTGCGGCTCACGCAGGATAGCCATGAGCAGATGCTCGGTACCGGCCAGCCCGTACCGGCTGCCATGCCCCATGACGATGGCGGATTCGATGATATGCCGTCCGCGCGGGGTGAAGTCCTCGGCTTTCAGCGAGGTGGGGATACCGATGCCGATGTTGCGCTTGATCAGCTCCTCGATTTTTTGCTTGGTGACTTTCTGCGACGACAACAGCGCCGCGGCGACATTTGACGGATCGACGAGCAATCCATATAAGATGTGCTCGCTGCCGACGTAGGTGTGCCCCATGTCCTCAGCCGCTTCTACGGCGTAATTGAGCGCGTTGTTGGCGTCGCTGGTGACGCCCTTGAAATTAAACATACAATAACCTCCTTACGCCAGCGCCTCCCTGACGAGACGGGCGCGCAGCTCGCTCTGCCCCTCGTCGCTCAAGGGGCGTTCGACCGAAATCGAGATCGTCGCCGGCTGCATATCGACCATCAGCTTGCTGATGATCCCCTCCGGCGTGGGCAGGATGTTCTGCACCGCGCCGAGCCGGACAAGCGATATATACTCCATAAATTCGTCTACGCCCAGAAGTCTGGCGTATTTCAACAGCCCGTAGGCTCTGAATATTCTGTCCTCGGTCTCCTTGGATTTGCAGAGCTCCTCGCGCGCCGACCGCTCCTGCGCGGCAATCTGGAGCGCGATGGATTTTAAGTTTTCGATAGCGGCTTTTTCGGAAATGCCTAAGGTAATCTGATTGCTGAGCTGATAGAGGTCGCCTCTCGCCTTCTGGAACTCCCCGTAGGAGCCGCCGATGGATAAGCCTAACTTCGAGACCGTCGCGCCGAGCTTCTGTATTTGACCTAATGCCGACAGCGCGGGCAGATGCAGCATAACCGACGCCCGCATACCCGTTCCGAGATTGGTCGGATACTGCGTTAAAAATCCGATGCGCTCATCGAAGGCGTAGTCAAGGCGCTTGCCGAACGCGGTGTCGAGCGTATCCGCCAATGTATAGGCGTCGTCGAGCGACAGTCCGGCGCGCATGACCTGCAGGCGGATGTGGTCCTCCTCGCAGAGCATGATGCTCACCGACTCGTCCTCGGTCAGAATGAGCGCGCGCCCGTCGCCGGAGCTGGCGAATTCCGGACTGACAAGATGCCGCTCAGCCAAAGATACCGCCTGAAGCTGGGACATCGTCTTCATCTCGATGAATTTGAAGCCATAATCCTCTAGGTCAAGGATTGCTTTCTCTAAAATACCGTTTAAGCGCTGCCGTTCGGGAACGCTCAGGCGTGCGGGAAAGGGGAACCCGCGGATGTTGCGGGCAAACCGGATTCTTGTGCTGATGATGACGTCGCTCTGCGCGCCCGTTCCCAAATACCACTTGCTCTCCATGTCAGCAATCCTCCTTTTTTATTTCCTGCGCCTTGATTTTATCGCGCAGCTCGGCCGCCAGCTCAAAGTTTTGCTCGGCGACCGCTTTTTCGAGCTGTGCCTGAATATCCTCCGCCTGCGGTTTCACGTCGTCCGAAGCCTCCTGCTTTACGGCGATTTTTTTGCCGACATGCCGCGTCTTTCCGTGGATGCGCTCAATCGACGGCAACAGCTTGTCATAGAAGGTTTCATAGCATTCGCCGCAGCCTAAGCGCCCGCTCTCCGCGATGTCGCGGAAGCTGCTGCCGCACATCGGGCAGCGCAGCGAACTGACGGTGGGAAATGCGCCCGCGGCTCCGAGCAGGTTTCCGAAAAGCTCGCCGAGCCCCAACCCGAAGTTTGAAAAGGCCTCCGTATAGCCGAGCGCTTCAGCACATTCCGCGCACAGGTGCACCTCGGCGGCGCTCCCGTTGACGATACGCTTCATATGCACGTTGGCATCGTTGCGTTTACAGTTTTGACAGAGCATACATTATTCCTCCCTATTCTGTGCTTTTATGTTTTTTAAAGTAAGTAAAAGCTGCTTGAAAACAGCCGCTCTGAGCGACTCGCGGTACTGCGGGGGCAGCTCGCGGTAGCAATGGTCGCAGGTGGCGGAAACCAGCAGCCGCGCCTCGTTTTCGGTGACGGCGCCGCGCGCGAGCAGATTGACGATATGCGTCCGGCAGACGATGTCCTCGAGCCTGTCGCCGACGCTTTTAATGACTCTTGTCAGCTCGTCGCCTTCTATAGGTATGCGCCGGTAGATGCGGATATATCCGCCGCCGCCGCGCCGACTCTCGACAAGGTAGCCGTGCTCGGGGGTAAACCGCGAGGCAATGACGTAATTGATCTGGCTGGGCACGCACCCGACACTGCCCGCCAGCTCGTTGCGCTGTATATCGGCGTACTCGTTGCCCTCGAGCATATCGGTGATCATCTGCGTGATCAGATTGCTGATATTCAAAAAACAACTCCCCTTCCCCATTTTAATTCCGGAATCGCGAAGCGATTCCCCTTTAAGTCTAATATCTAACATCTGAATTTGTCTTTGACTTTCTTTGACCTTTTGACAACAGTATATCCCCGACCGCCGGAACGGTCAACACGCCCGTAGGTCAGGGAAAGTCAGATAATGCGCTCTGTTTACGAATATCTCACGATTGCTCCGCTATTCTTTAATTTTCTTTAATTTTCAGATATCCTCTTCGTCGTCGGTATACTCCTTCTCGTCGTCTTCGAGAAAACCGAAGCGATCGACAAACTCCTCGCCAAACTCCACATCGTCATCGTCATCGGGAAGCGGTCTGCGTTTGAAATTCAGTATCATGGTTATACCATCCTTTCTATGCGAGGTTTGAAAGATGAATCTTTCAACCTTGAATCCTTCCTTTACGAAGGATATTCTGCCCGCTTTTTGACGCGATTATGCACAAATACTCTGTAACACCTAAATCTTTAGATGTTACAAAGTACTAAGACAATGTAACAAATATTTTATTCCGTCATAAAATGGGATAGAACGAAAGGAGGAAAGATCATGAACCTTTTCGGAAGCAACAACTATATCTGGATTATTCTCCTGGCGATCGTTATTCTCTGTATCCTCTGCAAGGACGACGACTGCTGCAAATGCAAGAAGTGCACCTGCACCTGCGGCTGCGGCTGCTAAAGCGCAAAAAAACGCCGCGCGGCGCGCGGCGTTTTTTTATGTATGTACTGATACGGCGTTCTTATTTGACAAACCGACGCTCCTTTGGAATACTCGTATAAAATTTGTGCCGGAGGCGCCGATATGCTGC
>CAYYFY010000021.1:0-12718 GCA_964471035.1 uncultured Eubacteriales bacterium | reverse complement strand
GTCAAAAAGAGAGAGCTGCTTTCGGTACTGCTCAACAAAAAGAAACGCCTCCACCTGCTTGACCAGTACAAGGCGTACCATATCCGCAAGATTTCGTCGAAAGCCGACGAGCTCGTGCGCAAGTTCGACATACGGACCTACACGCCGTTTTTGAGCAAGACGACACAGCATATCCGCACAGAGAACACAAACGGCATCATCTTTGCCGAGCACTGCGTGATGTCGAACATCGGCATCCCCTGCGCCGTCGAACGGTTTGACGACCGCTTAGCGTTCGCCCCGCACACCTACGACATCACGCTGGAGACGCCGATGTACCATCTGGCGGGAACCGAGCGCATCCGCGCCCAGCTCGACGAGGCGCGGCGCACGCAGCGGCGCCTGAACGTCCCCGTTGTCTTCGGCGAGTGGGGCGGCGGTCCTCTGACCCCAGAGTGGCGCTATCACGGCGAATATATTTTAGATACCTTCGACGAATACAAGTGGAGCGACACCTACTGGGCGTATTATCCCGGTCTGTTCGACTCCGAGGAAAACTGCGGTTTTCTCAATAAACCGTACCCCCAAGCGGTCACCGGCGAGATTCTCGCCTACAAACACGACCGGCAGAACAACACGTTCACCCTCGAATACAAACAGGACGCGGCGTTTAGTGTGCCGACGGAAATCTACGCGCACAAAGCAATAAAAGCCGTCGAAGCCGACGGCAAGGTGACGATCACGCCTGTCGGTGTCGGGACGGGAAGTATGGTTTCGGTTAAAACAAACACGGGAACAAATAAGATTACAATCCGTTTTGAGGATTAAACATTGAGTAAAATGCCTGCGGCGTTAAGTATATCGCTTAACTGCCGCAGGCATTTTTTTATGTTTCTTCTGTCAGCTGCCGTTCAAAATCGTCGGGTATCACGATGCCGCCGAGCCTTAGCGCGTCTTTTAGCCCTAAATCAATTTCCTCGTGCGAAAAGCCCGCTCTTTCCAGCCGTTCGTCGGAAAAGGCGCTCAGGCGGTTATAAAAGTCCAGCGCGACCTCTAAGGCTCCGTCCGTTCCGGCTTCGAGCTGTTTGAATAAAGTGTTTTCCGCCTCGTTGATTCTGTCTGCTTCAAGCAGCGCTAATAGCGCGGCGTGCAGAAGGTCGCCCTTTGTCGGGCTGTGTTCGCTCTGCCGCTCGTAGGCGGGGCTGGATTTGCCGAACGCCAAAAGGGACACGAACTGTACGAGCCGCGAAATCTGGCGCATGATGTAATCGTTCTCGAACACTTGCTTTTCCCCTTTCGCGTTTATGAATTGACGATTTCCGTTATCCGGTCGTCCATGTCGTCGGCAATGTCCGGATACCGCCACGCGAGATTATCGCGCTGTCCGATGTCATAATCAAGGTTATAGAGCTGCCTGTCGAGGGACAGCCCTGTTTCGATTCCCGTTTCGGGGATGTACGAGGTGCCCTCGTCGGGCGGCAGGTAGACCCATTTACCCCTGCGCAGCGCTTTGCCGTGCCACGCCTCCTCGAACAGAACGTCCTCCCGTCCCTTCGGGTCGTCCTTAAACAGCGCGCCGGCGAGATCGAGGCTGTCCTTCGCCTGACCGTCGGGAACCGCGACGTCTAAAAGCGCGGCGAACGAACGCAGCAAATCGACCTGACTGACGAGCGCCTTTGATACGCCGTCCTTGATTGTATTCTGCCATGAAACGATGAACGGTATCCTCGTCCCGCCCTCGAATTTGCTGTACTTGCCTCCGCGAAGCGGTCCCGCCGGACGGTGCATGCCGTTCAATTCGACGGCGCGGTCCCTGTACCCGTCGTCGAGGACGGGGCCGTTGTCGCTTGAGAAAATGACGATGGTATCCTGTAGGAGTTCCAGTTCCTTAAGCGTATTTGTCAGCTCGCCGACGCACCAATCCATTTCGGCGATGACGTCGCCGCGCGCTCCGAGTCCCGTTACCCCTGCAAAACGGGGAGACGGCACGCGCGGCACATGCGGCTGGTGCAGCGCGTAGTAGAGGAAGAACGGCTTGTCTTTATTGTTATGAACAAAGCTTTTCGCGCGGTTCAGAAACGCCTCCGCCAAATCCTCGTCGCGCCAGAGCGCCTTTTCGCCGCCGCGCATATAGCCGATACGCCCGATGCCGTTGATAATCGCCATGTCGTGCCCGTGCGAGGCGCGCATTTTCAGAAGCTCGGGATTATTCGCCGCGGTCGGCAGTCCCTCAAAGGGTTTGCTGTACTTATAGGAAACCTCGATGGGGTCGTTTTCGTCGCGTCCGACGACGGCGCGCCCGTCGACAAAGACGCACGGCACCCTGTCGGCGGTCGCCGGAAAGATAAACGACTCGTCAAACCCGACGTCGAGCGGCGTATGCGGGATATCGCGGCTCCAGTCGATAGGCGCCGCCCCGTCGCCGAGTCCTAAATGCCATTTGCCGACGACTGCCGTCGCGTACCCGGCGTTCTGAAACACCTTGGGCAGGGTCGTCCTGTCTTTCCCGATGACGCATTTGGCGTCGCCCTGTAAAATGCGCAGGTCATTTTCCCGAAACGGGTACTGTCCGGTGAGTAGACCGTAGCGCGACGGCGTACAGACCGCCGACGCGGCGTAGGCGTCGGTGAAGCGCCGCCCGTTTTCGCACAGGCGGTCAACATTCGGCGTTTTAAGCTCCGCCGAACCGCAGCACGACAAATCGCCGTAGCCGAGGTCGTCGGCGTAAAAAATCACGACATTCGGTTTACGTTCCATGTTTATGATTCCTCTCCATAAGACGCATGACGAAAAGCCCCGCGGCGACAATGCCCGCCGAGAGGAGCATCAGCCATGTCACCGGCGTTCTGACCGGCTGCAGAATATACGCGCCGCCCATGAAAAAATAAATCGTGACCGCGGCGCAGAAATACAGGAATACCGCTTTGGCGCAAAACGCGCCAAATTCATAATTGACAGGTGTACTGCGTTTTTTATGAATCAGATTTTTATAAGCGACGGCAACACAGACCATAAGTAAGATAATTCCGGCAGCAATAAGACCGGTCGTTTCCGAAAACAACCCGTCCGGCATACAGACGACCGTCGACGGGTCCGCTCCGGCGGCTATGGCGGCGTCAAACGCGGCGGCGTCGGTGAATATTCGCGCGCCGCGCAATGTATATTCCTGCCCCGCGAGATTGATGACGGCAGGCCGTATAATCGTCAGGCAGAGCCCGAACAGCGTCAGTACGCCGTGATATATCAATCCTTTGACGCCTAAAAGCTTCGGAATACCGTCCTCATGCGCGTCGTTTGTCTCAGCCTTCTTTTTGGCGGCGAAGACGAATAAAATCATCAGCCCCAGCCCGATGAAAAAGCCCGTGAAGTATTCCCAGTAGGACCAGCCGTACCGATGCAGCCACGCGGGGAACGTCACGCCCCAAAGAACGCCGCCGGACGCCTGAATCATATTGAGAACATCGGGCAGCGTGATGCCGAGCGCCGCGATACCCATGACCGCGATGCTGACGCGTCCGCCGGTTTTGTCCTTCAGGAAAAACCGCTGATAGATAAAAACGCAAAGAGCGCTTATCGCGAACGAAATCACCTCAACAGAGGTAAAATAATTTCTTCCTCCGGGGATTTTTTTCGCCCAGCCGTCGCTGTTGAAATGGCTCATATACGCCACATAGGGACTGCCCTGTATACTCTGGTCGGCAAGCCCGCTTTGAAAAAGCGAAACGGCGTCGGGATTAGTCAAATACAAAACCAAGTGCGCCGCCGATGCCTTCAGCAGCAGCTCGGCGACAAAAAACACGGCGAACGCCGTCACTATATGCCGGATTTTGTACGGTTTATCCGAGAAAAAACGCCCCACCATGAACGCGAAGAGCGGCATCCAGCCGAAGCCTAAGCAGAGCATGATAAACACGCCCGCCAGCGGGTTCATGTCAACTGCCCGCACAGCGGTTTCGCCCGTAAAAAGCGCCGCGCTTGTAAGGCGCCCCAAGGGCTGCTCGACGAGCGTCCCCCAGCCTGTAGCGGAAACCGCCATTGAAATGAGCGTTATCGGAAACAGCTCGTAATCCATTTTCATTTTATCTTTAAAAACCGAAAATAAATAAAGACAAAACCCTGCCGAGACCGCGAACATACCCCACATACCGCCGAAACCATGGTCGCCGCGCTGCCGCCACAACATCCCCATGAAACACGCCCCGACGAGCACCGCGATACACTTGTAAAGCGCTCCGGCTGCGCGGCTTTTATTATCTGATAAAACCAATAAAAATACACCCCTACAGTACTATAAATAATTTTCTCGAGGAAATCAAGAACAACGCGCATCTTTTTCAGCGCGTCATTGATTTTTCGGCTCTTTTTTGATATAGTGTTTTCGATAGGAGGATTTTTTTATGGATTTTATCATCTCAAAGGATACCCCATTAAAGCCTCTCGACAAGCACTGGCTGTTCTGTGTGGGCAGCTGCCACGCGCCGCTGGCGCACCGTGTCGATTATCTCGAACAGCTGAAGTATGTTCACGACGAGCTGGGCTTTGAACGCGTGCGGTTCCACGGAATCTTCAATGACGATATGCAGGTCGGCATGACCCTCCGTAACGTCTTACCGGTGCCGAGCGCGAAGAATTTCAGGCAGTTTTCCTTTTATCAGGTTTCGCGCGTTTACGACAACATCTTAAAAACCGGTATGCGCCCGTTTGTCGAGCTGGGTTTCATGCCGAAAATTTTAGCCTCCGGAAAACGCAAGTGCCCGTTTTCGTACAAGGGCAACATCACAATGCCCAAAAGCCTTGATGAGTGGGCGGATTTTATCACGCAGTTTCTTAAGTTCTTAATTGACCGGTACGGTCTTGACGAGGTGCGGCAGTGGTATTTCGAGGTCTGGAACGAACCGAATCTGATCGCCTTTTTCAAGGGGAAGAAAGAGGATTATTTTAAGCTCTATGAGACTACCGCACAAGCGATCAAAGCTGTTGACCCCGCGATTGCCGTCGGCGGTCCCTCGACAGCCAACTGCGCGTGGATCGACGATTTCGTGAAATTCTGCAAAGAGAAAAACATCCCGTGCGACTTTGTCAGCACCCATCAGTACGCCGGAGACCCTTTAGGGCACGTTCTCCCCGTCGGCAAAATGGTCGGAGCGTTTCTCAAAAGGCTTAAAACCATGCGCCGGTCGAGCGGCACCGTCCTTGAAGGGGCGCGCATCGCCCTGCCCGACGAGAGCGAAGCGATTACCGACCGGAACATCTTCATAAAAAATGCCGAAGCGATAAAGCCCGAAGCACAGGGTGCACCGCTTTTCTACACCGAATGGAACGTATCAGCCGCCAATACGGCCTATATCAACGACACCCGCCGCGCCGCCTCCTATGCGGTGCGTACAGTGCTTGCCGCCGAGGGAATCATCAACAAGACCTCATGGTGGAGTTTTTCGGACATCTTTGAGGAAATTCAGTTCTTCCCCGAACCGTTCTCCGGTCAGTTCGGGCTTATCACTATCTACGGCATTCCGAAGCCATCGTTCTGGGCATTTAAAATACTCGCCATGCTTGGGCCGGAACGGTACGCGCTCGAAAAGCGCCCCGACGACGAAATCGAGCTGGCGGCATTCAAAAAAGGCGACAGTACGCAGCTGCTCGTCTACCGGCAGAATTTTATTGCCGAAAAGGGCGCGCCCGAATCCTTTACAGTCACCGTCGGGCGGGAAACGCAAAGCGCCAGTGTCTATAAAATCGACGAGGAGCACGGCAACCCGCTTGCCCTCTGGCAGGCGATGGGCAGTCCGCCGTACTTAAAGCCCGCCGAGGTCGAGGACATAAAGCGCCGCTCGGCCATGGAAAAAGAAGACCTGCCCTTTGTCTGCGAAAACGGCAAAACAACGGTGCGCGGCGCGCTGCATAATAACGATGTATGGCTCATTGAGCTTGTATAAGGAATGAAAACGGTTATGAAAAAGTCAAAAAAACTTGAATGGATGACCAGTTTAGGCGAGCGCGCAAGCTATTATTCCTATTTTTGCGGGCAGAACGCGATCTATACAATCGTCATATCGTTTCTGACGACGTACCTGCTTTTTGAAGGTATCGATCCGGCCAAAGCCGCGGGCGTCATGCTTGCCGTCAAGGTCTGGGACGCCGTCAACGACGCGCTGTTCGGCGTCATTTTTGACAGCGTCCGTTTTAAAAGCAAGCAAAAATACTTGCCGTGGCTGAAAATATCGCTCGTCGCTATTCCCGTTTCGACGGTGCTGATGTTCGTAACGCCGCACAGCGACAGCGAAACCTTCAAGCTCGGCTGGTTCGCCGTAGCCTACATTCTGTGGGATACCGCTTATACGCTTTGCGACGTGCCGATCTTCGGGCTGGTCACCGCCATGACCTCACGCCTTGACGAGCGCACGAGCATCCTGTCCTATAAGAGCATCTGGGCGGGCGTCGGCGCGGCTATATCCTTTGTCATTGCCACCGTGTTTGTCGGCGAGAAGGTGGGGCTCACATTTGGTCTTGCCTCGGTCATCATCGCCGTATTCGCCGTTGTGACGATGGCGCCTGTCCTCTTTAAGGCAAAGGAACGCATTGCCCCCTTTGAAGCGGAAGAAAAATTCACGATCAGACGAATGTTTTCCTATCTGTTCCAAAATAAATTCCTGCTCATTTATTACCTTGGCTATTTCTTTTATGCCGGCTTCGGCGTCGCCGGCTCACTGATGATGTTCGCCTCCTATTATCTGTTCAACAACTCACAGTTCAGCCTGTTTATCGGGGCGCTTTCCGTACTGCCCATGCTGGTCGCCGCGCTGCTGATACCGAAAATGATTGCCAAAACGGATAAAATGAAGCTGTACCTGATCTGCGCCGCGCTGACCGTCGTCCTCAGCGTCGCCACATGGCTCTTCGGCTATGACAGTATCGTAATATACAGCGTAATGGCCGTACTGCGGGCAATCCCCACGGCGATCATCGGCGTCATCATGTTCATGTTCACTCCCGACTGCGCCGAATACGGCAAGTTCAAATCGGGTATCGAGGCCAAGGGGATTACCTTCGCCATACAGACCTTTATGGCAAAGCTCACCGGCGCGGTGTCCGGTTCGCTCGGACTTTTCCTGCTTAAGTTTTTTGAATGGACACCCATCAAGGCCGACAGCTTTCAAGACCTGCAGCAGCAAGCCGTCGCACAGAGCCCGACCGCCATGTCCGGCTTATGGTTTATTTATAACATGATACCGGCCTTCGGCGTTTTGATCGCCTTTTTTGTCTGGATTTTCTATAAACTGAAGGACAAGGACGTCCAAATCATGGCCGACTGCAACACGGGCAAAATCTCCAGAGAGGAAGCGCGCGGGCTGCTTTCCCGCGATTACGAATAATACATCGCGTATGTCTCCATCGCGTCCATGAGCGCCTTTGCGTTCTCGAGCGGGATGTCGGGATACATCCCGTAGATCATCATCAGCCCGCCCGCTTTGGAGCCGAGCTTTACGACCTCCTCGCGGATAAGCGCGTCGACATCGGCGGGCGAGCCGAACCGCGTCACGCGCTGACGGTCTATATCGAGATCGATACAAATTTTCCCGGCGTACTTCTCCTTAATCCAGTCGATGCCGTTGACGAGGTCCTGCAGATTCAGTATCGTCACGCCGCTGTCGACAAGCTCGTCGGCTAACGTGCGTATATCGCCGTCCGAATGCATATGCACGATAAGCCCTTTTTCGACGGCGGGCGCCATGAACCGTTTATAGACGGGTTTTAAGTATTTGACGAACAGAGCGGGCGGCACCATCGGACCTGACTGCATTCCCAAATCTTCAGCATACCCCATCTGTCCGACGCCGAGCGAAACATATTTATCTACGATATATTGATTGAACAAGGCGACAATGTCGAGCAGTTCAAGAAAGCGCGGCTCGCCGTCCGTCATGTCGAACAGGACGTTTTCATACCCCCTGATGTCACAAAGCTGCATGAAGGTGTGACCGTGACGCAGACCCCTTGCCGAGAGGCCGCCCCGAAGGCGATCTGACGCGATATGCTTTTTTTCAGCCTCCCAGTCAACCGCCCCGATCCCCATACATTTATTCGGGTCGGGAATGTGCTTCTTCCATTCATCGAACGCGTCCCAGTCTGAAAGAGGGTGTCCGGTTACGGTGCCGGTGATGCCGTCGTCCGTCGTCGTCCAGATACAGCCGAAGTCATCGGTATACGGCGTATCTTTTCTCTGATTGCTCCCGAGCGCGGGCGTGTATACCCCCTCAGGGCGCCGATAGTTGGGGAATAAAAACGGGTGCGCTTCCATGAGCTCAAACAGCCGCTCCTGCTCATAATGATGCCAGCAGGCGCCGTTGATTGAAAAAGTCATGGGGATATAGTCCGGCTTTTCAAACCGAACGGCTTTCAGATAATTTTCTTCACGGGTCACCGAACCGCCTCCTTGACGAGTATATAATCAACGCCCGCGATGACAAAATGCGTCATCGCGGGCGTTGTTGATTACGGATTGATCCTGTCGCGGTCGCGCGGGAAGGCTGTGGCGAGCTTGATGTTATCGAGATTCAGAATATGCTGCACGATCCGCTCAAGCCCCAGTCCCATGCCGCCGTGCGGGGGCATTCCGTACTTGTGCATGGTCAGGTAGTCGTCAAAATCGCTGATATCCATCTTGCGCTTCTGCATCTTTTCGACCTGCTTTTCATAGTCGTGGATGCGCTGGCCGCCGGTGGTGACCTCCAGCCCGTTGAGGAGCATATCGAAGCTTAAGGTGAATTTCGGGTCGGCGGGGTCGTCCATGGCGTAGAACGGGCGCTTTATTGTCGGATAGTGCGTGACGAACACCACGGGGGCGTTATACTCCTTATTGAAATACATGCCGAGCCATTTCTCCTCATCGGGGGCGAAATCCGGCTCAATGAGAGCCTCCTGCCCCACCTTGCCGGGGTGGGCGTCGGCGAAGAGCTGTTTTGCCTCGGTGAAGCGAATCTTCGGAAAAACGGTCAGCTCGGGCAGACGCGCATCCTTGCCTAAGAACATTTCAAGCTCCGGCGCGTACTCATCGTTTAGTGTTTTGTACATAAATTTGAACATTCTGGATTCCAGCTCCATCAGGTCCTCAAACGAGTCGATGAAACCCATTTCAAGGTCGAGCCCCTGAAACTCGTTGATGTGGCGGTTGGTGCTGAACTTCTCGGCGCGGAAGACCGGTCCGACGGTGAACGCCTTGCCGAACACGCCAACCATGATCTGCTTATACATCTGCGGGCTCTGGTTCAGATACGCCTTCCTGCCGAAATAATCGACCTCGAACATATCCGCGCCGCCCTCGGCGCCGGAGTGAACCATCTTCGGCGGGACGAATTCGGTGAAGCCCTCCTCGCGCAAAAAGGCGCGGAACGCGTACATGACGCCGTCGGCAACCTTCATAATCGCCCGTACCTTGGGATTGCGCAGCGTCAGCACACGGTTATCGAGCAGCGTGTTCAGGTTGAGCTTCTCAATCTTCTTGTCGTTGCCTATTTCAACCGGCGGCACCGCGGCACGTCCTGAAATGCGCGTCATGGTCTTTATGAGAATATCAAAGCCCAGACGGCTGCGCTCCTCGGCGACTATAACGCCCTCGATGACGACGCACTCCTCGACGGCGAAATCCTTCAGATCGCAACTGCTCTTTTCGGCGTCCCAGACGCACTGAAAGGTCATACGCAGCGAACGGACGACAACGAAGGCGAAGCCGCTCATCTCCTTGATGCGGTGCAGCGTCCCCTTGACGGCGACCGCGTCGCCGTCCTTAAGTGCGCCGCTCTGGAACTGTTCGATGATAAGTTCGATAGCGGAATTGTCGGGGCGTTTTTCATAATTTAAAAAATCCATCTTTTAATTTCTCCTGTATTTAGATTTTATTTATTTCTTCTGTTATAACGGCGTTCACGGCGGCGGGGTTTGCCTTGCCGTGGAGCGCTCTCATCGTCTGCCCGACGAGAAAGCTGAACACCTTTGTCAGACCGGCTTTGTACTGCTCGACGGTATTCGGATTTTCACCGAAAACTTTGCGGACGGCTGCGCGTATCTTTTCGGCGTCGTCGATCTGCGCCAAATTGTGCTCCTCTATATAATCGTCCACGTTAAAGTCGTGGGAGGCGAACACCTTTTCAAAGAGGGGTTTTGCTACCGTTCTGTTGATGACGCCGCCGCTGACGGCTTTGATAAACGCGGCGAACTGTTTCGGGTCGATATTCAGCTCTGCCGCGTCAACCGATCCGGTGTTCATCAGATACGCCATGTCGCCGAGCATCCAGACGGCTGTTTCCTTCGCGTCTCCCGACAGTACGGCGGTCTCCTCGAATAAATCGGCTGTTTTTTTACAGTCGGTCAGCAGTCCCGCGTCGTAAGCGCAGAGGTTGTACTCTGCCGAATACCGCGTGCGCTTCTCATGGGCAAGCTCCGGCTGCGCGGCTCTGAGATTTTCGAGTAATTCGCCGCTTATCAGGAGCGGCGGGATATCCGGCTCGGGGAAATAGCGGTAGTCCTGCGCGTTTTCCTTGGAACGCATCGAAAAGGTCTTCCCCTTTTTATCGTCCCAACGGCGCGTTTCCTGAACAATGGTTTCTCCTGCTTCGAGCGCCTCAATCTGACGGGCGGATTCATAACGAATGGCGCGCTCAATGGCCTTGAAGGAATTGATGTTCTTCATCTCCGTGCGCGTGCCTAATGTATCGCTCCCCTTTGGCTTCACGGAAAGGTTCAGATCGGCGCGCAAAGAGCCCTCCTCCATCTTGACGTCGGAGATACCGAGATACTCAAAGGCGCTGCGGAGCTGCGTCAGATAGGCGATAACCTCTTCGGCATTCTTGAAATCGGGTTCGGAAACAATCTCGATGAGCGGCACGCCGCAGCGGTTGTAATCGGGATAGGTGGCGTCGCCGTAAGCCGAATGAATCAGTTTGCCCGCGTCCTCCTCCATGTGAATCTCATGAATACGGATCGTTTTCTGTTTTCCGGATTTTGTCACGATGTCCACGCGCCCGCTGTGGGCAAAGGGCAGATAGAGCTGCGAAATCTGATACGCCTTGGGCAGGTCGGGATAAAAATAGTTTTTACGGTCGAACTTATTGTATTGTGTGATCTCGCAGTTCAGGGCGAGCCCCGCCTTGAGCGCGTATTCGAGCACCTTTTCGTTGAATACGGGGAGCGTGCCGGGCATACCCATGCAGACCGGACAGCAGTGCGTATTCGGCGCGCCGCCGAACGCGGCGGTGCAGGAGCAGAAAATCTTTGATTTTGTGGCGAGTTCGACGTGTACCTCAAGCCCCATGACAATGTCCCAGGTCATACGCGCTCACCCGCTCTCTGCCGATGATAGGCGGTTTTCTGCTGGTAGGCGTATCCGGCGTTCAGCACTGCGGCGTCAGAGAGGCGCCGGCCTATAAGCTGCGTGCCGACCGGCATGCCGTTACCGTCAAAGCCGCACGGCACCGACAGCGCGGGAAGTCCCGCGAGATTTGCCGATACGGTAAAAACGTCAGACAAATACATTTTCAGCGGGTCACAAAGGCTTTCGCCGAGCTTCGGCGCCGTCGTCGGGGCGACAGGACAGAGGATCATGTCGTATTTTGCGAAAACTCCGTCAAAATATTCTTTAATCAGCGCCTTGACCTTCAATGCCTTGCGGTAGTAGGCGTCATAGTACCCCGAGGACAGAACGAACGTCCCGAGCAGGATGCGCTTTTTGACCTCGTCGCCGAAGCCCTCACTGCGCGTGGCGTTGTAGAGGTCGGTAAGTCCTTCGTAATCCGCCGCGCGAAAGCCGTACTTGACGCCGTCAAACCGCGAGAGGTTAGAGCTTGCCTCGGCGCAGGCGATGATATAGTAAGCGGGAATGACGTAATCGAGAAACGGGAGGTTGATGTCGTCCACCGCCGCGCCCATGTCCTCAAACGCCTTTGCCGCGCCAAGCACGCGCGCCTTGACGTCATCGTCAAGCCCCTCGTTGAAGCACTCCTTCGGCAAACCGATTTTTAGTCCCTTGACATCGCCGGTTAAGCATTCCGAATACCCAAAACGCTCTGTGTCGAGCGAGGTGCCGTCCAGTTTATCCTTACCGCCGATGACGTCCATAATCGCCGCGCAGTCGGCGACGTCTCTGGCGATGGGACCAATCTGATCCAATGAGGAGGCGTAGGCTATTAGCCCGTAGCGCGACACGGCGCCGTAGGTCGGCTTAAAGCCTGTCACACCGCAGTAGGAGGCGGGCTGGCGGATGCTGCCGCCGGTATCCGACCCGAGAGCGTACGGCGCTGTGCCAGCGGCGACAGCCGCCGCCGCGCCGCCTGAGGAACCGCCGGGCACGCGGCTAGTGTCCCACGGATTCTTCGCCGCACCGTAATAAGAAGTCTCCGTCGTACTGCCCATGGCGAACTCGTCCATATTGAGCTTGCCGATGACGACCGCCCCCGCCGCTTCGAGCCTGTCTATGGCGGTAGCGTTATATACGGGGGAAAAGTCCCCGAGGATTTTTGAGGCGCAGCTTGTCTTGATGCCTTTTGTGCAGATGTTGTCCTTGATAGCCGCGGGAACGCCCATAAGCGGAGAAGAAAGCGCGCCGCTCTCTATCTTTTTCTGGACTTCCTCGGCTTTTTTTAGGGCTTCCTCGCGGCGGACCGTGATATAGGCGTTCAGAACGCCGTCTTGCTTTTCGATTTCATCGAGCGCAGCCCGTACCGCCTCAACACTGGTGATTTCACCG
>CAYYFY010000020.1:0-12739 GCA_964471035.1 uncultured Eubacteriales bacterium | reverse complement strand
TAACGCTCATGACGCCGATATAGACCGCGAAGCGGGAATTGTCACCCATCTGCGGCAGGTTACCGCCGCCATGGTTGTCTCCTTCTCCTCCGGTATCGGTATTGCCGCCGGATTCGTTGCCCTTCGCAAAGAACACCCAATCGATCAGACCGAGCAGATCGATGAACTTATTGTCTATTTGGGGATCAAGATACAGGCTGATGGTGTAGCGCTCATCTTCCCCCTGCTTGAATTTTTTCAGCATGATGGGTTTTTTAAGCGAAATACCCGCGCCGTTCTCGTTTAAGTTGCCCTCGATGGGTCCCTGATAGAGAACCTTGCCGTCCTCGTCACGGATGGTGACGACGGCGTATTCCTTGAGCAGTTTCTCAATAAGGTCTTTTGTCTCCTCGGTCGCCTGCGGCTGGTCGGTGACGCGCGCGTAGAAAAATATCTCCGTCGGCTCTTTGTATTCGTTGCCCACGATAAATACTTGCGTGACGCTCTCACCGGGAATCAGATTCTTGAAATTGTGGAACAGATCTCCGTCCTCCGGCTTAAACTCGAATCCGCCCTTGGGGCTGATAAAGGTGACGGAGGTATCCTCGTATACGGGCTTTTCGGAATTGTAGACGATGCCCAGCTCCTCGAAGGAGGTATCCCAGACAGAGATGCCGTTGCCACCTGCCTGAACGCATTCCATATAGATGCGGATGTCCGCTTCTTTCCCCTCGTATGTGTTGTCGGTACCAGGGGTAATGGTGAAGCTTTCAAACAGCGGGGCGACGGTCAGCTCGCCGGGAGCCAGAACGTGCTTGTAGTAGAAGTACCCGTCATCGGGATTGTAGACCCAGTCAACGGAATTAAAGGTGATTTGAATGTTGTCGGTACCAAGTGACGGATCGACGATCAGCGTACCGTCGTTATTACGGTCGGTTCCCCAGACCTTATCCACCTTCACGCGCACCACGCAGTCAATCGTACCGGTATTCCGGACGTTTACGACCTTGTCGGTCGTGCCGCCGGGATACACGGTAGGACCCTGCTCGTAGACTTCCTCAATGGAGCCCTTGACGCTCGCGATGGTGATCTTGTTGGTCGTGTCGCCGCTCGCTTCCCACGCGGCCATAACGCCGCTGATGGCAAAGACGCACAGCAGAATGACCGTCAGCACCGTCGTGCTTAGTCCCTTCTTCATTCAAATCCCCCCTTTCCGTTAAAGTTGCTAAAAGGTTAGCCTATGTTACAATTAGAATTCCAAATCCATCTGCGTGCGGGCAGCGGCGACGGTATCAAAGTTGTCGCTCTGGATGGCTTCGACAGTCAGCTGGATCTCGAAGTTACCGATGAGCAGGAAGTCAGCGTTGCTGTAATTAGTCGGGATGACGATGTTCGTGAAGAGAACGGCGCTGTCGCCGTCATTCGCGCTGAAAATGCCGTCTCCCTCGATATAGTTGTAGTACCTTACGCCCGTGGCACTGTCAGCGGCGGTGGCGTCATAGAGGAATTCAGGCGAAACCGTCGGATAAGCGGTAAGGGCGCTAAGAGCGTATGATTCGCTTTCGAGAATCGTCGCCGGAGTAGCGCCGTCAAAACGGATCATGTTAAGGATGAGGTCGCGGCGCGGGACCGAGGTGATGGGAAGATTTGTCGAAGTGTCGATGATCTCCATCTTGACGCGCATGTAGCTGTCGCCCTCTGTGGCGGTTATGGTCGGGGTCTTGTCGAAGGTGTCGCCGGGCAGGATGCCCAGTCCGTCTCCGTCGCCGGTGTTGGGGTCGGGACTCCAGTCGGGCTCGGTAATATCGACGTCGATCTGGCCGAGCGTGAAGACGTTGGTCGCGGATCCCGAGTCGGTCAAATATGCCAAGGTTCCGCCGACAACGCCGGAAGCCAGCATAACAAACGCCAACACGAGGATCGCAATTTTCTTCTTTGTCATGTGTTTTTCCTCCTAAAATTTTTTTTATAATGAGAGCTATACGCTCTGATTACCCAAGTTATGTAGTTCTGCTATTAAGGACTTACAGTACCGTCAGCGGCTACCGTTACGCCGAATATGGACGCCGGCGCGCCGCCGGACGACTGTATAAGCTCGGTGCTCACGTCGATTTCGACGGTATACCGCTGATATTCCGCGATCTTTGCCGCCGTGGCGTTTGTCAGCGTGACGCCTGTAAGCAGGTGGGATGCCGTCTCCCCGCCATTAAGGACATGGCGGTAATAGAAAATCCCGTCCCGATAAAACCAATAGGTTTCCCAGTCGGCGTCGAAGTGGAGCGTAAGGTCGCCGAGCACCATCATATTGGACACCGGCTCCGAAAGAGCGCCGAGCAGCGGCATACCGATGACCTCATGGTCCTCGCCTTTTAATACCGGCAGGATGAAAACGCGCAGCACGCCCGGCTCGTTGCCGGATGGATTACTGACGGTGACGACCTTGGTGTTTGTTCCCCAATTGACTTTATCCGGATCAACGCCCGGCTCGAGTATCTCGACGTCGGCGGTGCCTATGGTAAAATTGTTCGTCACCGAAACGGAATCGACAAGAAAAGCGAGCGTACCCGTCACGGCGGTGGTTGAAAGGATGAGCGTCATCAGAAGCTGCAGCACAAAGAAAAGCTTCGCTTTTTTTGAAGCGTTATGTTTCGGAAATTTTAAAAGCAACTTTTGAAACTTCATTTTGCAACTCCTTTCAGATGTCAGAAGTCAGATTTCAGACATCGGATGTCAGATTTTCTTCAGCCGGTTCGATTGATTCCTCTTTCTTTTTCGGTTTCTTTTTATCATCGGAGAACACAAAGACGAACAGGATCAGCGAGACCGTTACGGTGACGCTGCTGATCTTTCCCGCGGGCGTCGAGAGGAAATTGAACACAAACCCGCCGTTCGGGACGGTAACCTTTACAACGCCGACGACGTTTTTAAAGCTGATAGGTCCATCCTGAATCCAGTTATGATCGCCCTTGGTGGTAAGCCTTTGGTTGACATCGTCCTTGTCTATAACGCGGTGAGTGGCCACTTGAAGCTGTTCGTTGATTACAAAGGTGACGACGTCGTTGACCTTAATTTTCTCATAATCGGTTGGAAACACATAAACGAGATCGCCGACGTGAATAGCCGGCTCCATGCTGCTGCCGAGTACGGTGAACATCTGCACGCCGAACAGACGCGGCACGGCGATGGTGACGACGGCGAGCGTCAGCACAATCAATAGCAAGGTTGAAAGAAGCGAAGCGATTTTTTTCATAATAAAACCTTTACCGTTTTCTTGTTTTGTTAATTGCGAAACATCCGCAATTTTTAAAATCCGTAATCGGTTGGGATTCTTGTTTACGTCGGCGGCACCATGGTATTTACGACGCTGTCGCTGGCGGAAATCCAACTGGAATTGGAATGCGTGTTGGTGAACGTAAAGGCATAATTCTTGTTGTGCGGGTCGGTCATGGCCATCGTCAGGCTGCGCGTCGCCGCGTTGTAGTTATAGGTGTTCGTGCCGTTGGTCGCCGTAGTCGAGGCGGGTACGGGCGCGTAGCGCCAGTTACTTGTAAGCTCAGTGACGGTATAGGTACCTGTATCGAGATAGTTGATTTTTTGCGTAACGGTCGTCGCCCCCGCCTTGACGGTAAGCACGGCGTAGAGCGTCTTGGTCCCCGTGTTGATCTTATACCGGAACTCCTGATCCTGTTCCGACGCCGCGTCGAGCTTTTTGGTCAGCGTCATATCGACGGCGTACTTGGTGTTCGATACCGTGACGTAGCTGACGCTGCCTCCGGCGGTGAAGGTGACGGAAATATCGGCAGTCTTTGTGTTCGCGGGGAGCGAATAGCCCAGCGGCGCTCGGATCTCCTCGAAATAATAGGTGGTCTCTACGGGGACGTTGACGCTGATATGACCGCTGCCGTTCGTCGTATAGGTGCCCAGCAGCGTGTCGTCGGCGGTGCCGTCGGCGCCGTCGCCCTGCCAGCATCTGAATACGGCATCCTCAAGGTGCGCGTGGGTTGTACTGTCCTCCTTGGTCAGAACAATCATGCCCTTAGGAGTATTTGTCACGGTGTACTGCCATTCGGTATAGGTATTCACATAGGTGACGGTGGACACATAATCGCTGCCCAGATCCGCCTCGTCGACCGAATAGGTGATCAGATAGTTTGTGCCGCCCTGATTGTGGTACTTCGGCAGCGTCGTTAAAACCTCGCGCCAGTTGTTGACCGCGGACAGCGTCACGGTCGTAGTTTCGGTATAATTGGTAGCTCCTATGGTGTAGGTGCCTACTATGTCGATGTCTACCGTGACCGGCTGTGATGTCTCTACCGCCCTGTCAACCGTCCAAATCTTTTGAATGGACAGCGCCTTATCGGTGACAATATAGTTATACCCGACATCCTTGGCGTATACGGAATACTGGGCGTCAACCGTTCCGGAGCTAATGGTAATGTTCTGCGTTTCGGTGCCGCCGCTCGCGCTCGTCGTCAGCGTATAGATGCTGCTCGGTTTCACGACCTTAACCTGATAAGAGGCGTAATCATACCCCATAAAGGCATAGCGTCCGAGAGCATCGGTCGTCGTCGTTTTAAGTAGCGTGGTACCGGTGGAATTGTACAGCTGAACCGTGATACCCTGCAGCATGACGTCGCTTTCGGAAAGCTTATAGACTCCGTTATTATTCCGATCAAAGAACACAAAGCCCTTGATGTTGCCCTTATTGGTGACTTCCTCCAGCGTAAACGGCTCGACCTGCGACGTGCTCGGGGCGTTGGCAGCCTTGAAATATGTCCAGATGTCGAGGGCGCAGCAGTTGCCGCCGGCGCCGGCTGTCGTATTGTTTCCGGTATATGTGCTGGCGCCGTTCTCGCTGTTGGTACCGTTCGTCGCGTTGGCGTCATTATTGGGGGGCAGCCCCGTATGACCGGTCACACCCGACATGGTCGGGCCGGTGTGGTTGTAATAAATGGTGCAGCGCTCGGCTTCGGTCATCTCTATAACATTGTCGTCAAAATCGTAGATGTCGCTCTCGAGGCGGATCTTGATGCCGTTGCGGTTGGTTTCCGCGTCGAACACCGGAAAATGATACTCGCCGGCCTTCGTCGTTATCGTCACCTTGACGCCGTCGGCTTCCTCGCCGTAGGTACCGGCGGCGACGACGTTTTTGTTAGCGTCCAGCCCGTTCCACTCAAAGCAGTTCTCGCCCTCGACGACCGCGTTGTCGATATAGACCTTGCCGCCGTTTCGCCAGACGCCGTCACTGCCCTTATAGTGCGAAAGGTCAATCTCGATACGCGCGGAGCTGGCGTTCTTTACATTGAAATAGAAGTATCCGCCGTGTCCGACATACCCCTTGGCGTTGTCATAACCGACAAAACGAAAATTTTCCACCTTCGACGGCGCGAGCGCTTTTCCCTGTTTAATGGTCGAGGGAAGATCGTCCGAGGGATTTTCGAAGAAAATTTTATATGTTTTATCGATTGACGTATCCGTCGCCGTCGGCTTTTGGAACGTCGCGCCCAAGGTCTCCAGATCCGACAGCGAGCTGTCGGCGGTCTTGTAAGAGACATAGAGCGGCGCGTCGGTCGTAGTGGATACCAGACCGCGGTTGTTGGAGAAGAATAAAAAGCCGTAAGGGTCCATACCATTCAGATCGGTGCTGTAAACGTAGCCATCGTTGGTCAGAACATAGACCTTCGCCTTAATCCAGTCATGGTTCGCGTCGTTGTTGCCCGTGTTCAAAGACAGATAGTTCGTAAAGGCGCGCCCGGGGACCTCCACGACATCCGTGGGATCCGCTGTCGATGTTTTGGTGACCGTTACATCCCAGAAAGCGACGGCAGCCGTACCCTGCGCGGGCGCTCCCGTCACGGCGATGGCGGTGGGGTTGCCCGTGTTATTCTGCTGGGAATGGAAATGAAACTCATAGACGCCAGTCTGCGTGACCGCGATAGAAAAAGGCACGTACCCCGTGGGGTTGTGCGAATGACCGCCGACCGTATATCTGGGACCGGCCATTTCCTGTGTGCGGGTACTGATATAACCGGTCATAGCGCCGGCGTTTAAAACATTATACGCCGTGGCGACGCCCAGAGGATTTAAAACCACAATATCGATGTTGGTAGCCGCGCCCGCCGCGGTGGTGCCGGTGATGTCAAGACGGCTGTCATAAACGCTGCTGCCAAAACGAATTGTTTCCCCCGCATACGCGTATACCTTGATGACCTGATGGCGCAAAACGCCGGCGATGTTACCGCTCTGCCACTCGGAAAACGCGCGCCAGCCGCCGTTGCCGTTTAATTCGCGGCTGCCCTCGGCGCCCGTCAGAATCATGCAAGCGGCAATGAGTGCAAAGCAAAGCATGAGACTGAACAGCCTCATGAGGATTCCTTTTGTATGCGCTTGCTTAAGCATAAGCACCACCCGAAAATTAAATATTTACCACACGGCGATTATGATACATTTATAATGTACGATATATTATAGCGTCATCGCGGTTTTTTGTCAATCTCTTTTCATGATAATATAAAAAAATGAGTTACGAATTATTCCCGTTTCCTCGTCATAATATACTATATTCGCAGAAAAATCAAGCTTTTCTGCTGTTTTTATAAATTTTACACGATATTAGCAAAATCCGACTGCTATTTTTGTCACTAAAACATTTTTTAGAAACAGATCTTGGCGGTAACGCTTATGTCCTTTACGCATACGCTATCAAGAGGAGTGATGGTCATGAACCAATGCCCGATCGCGTATATAGACAAAAAGAATATGAAGCGCTGTTTTTACTGCGTCGATACGCCCTTAGTCGATTTTTCGGCGTGTTTTTTGCAGGTCTGCCTGCGCAGCCGTGCAGCCGCGCAGAACCGCATCAACGATCGCTGCGCTTCGCGCGCGAAGGATTTCTGCCGTTATGCCGGAGACACATTGTACAAACAGGCGCTCTGCGAGTGTAAGAACGCCGCCCAAAACGATTTCCCGTTCAGGCTGTTCGACGCGGTCATGGAGGATACCGTAACCTTTAACCGCTGCTGCTTTCTAAGCCTGTACAACGATCGCTACGAATTTACGGGCGGCGCGCACGGCGCTACTTTACGCACCGCGGACACCTTCGACATCCGTACCGGCTGTCTTTTGCCGCTCTGCTCGTTTTTTAACCCCTGCGAGGATTGGTGCGAATGTGTGCTCAAACAAATCACCGAACAGGCGGACGCCCAAATGGCAGCCGATCCGAATATCTATTTTGAAAACTACCGCGAGCTGATACGGCAAACCTTCAATCCCTGCCAGTATTACTTAAGCGACGGCGGGATCACCGTTTTCTTTCAGCAGTACGACATCGCGCCGTATTCTACGGGCATCGTCGAATTCACGGTTCCCTGTACGTTTTAAGAACCCGTCGATTTATAATGCCGCACGCCGAAGCGCCAGAACAGCAGACAGGGAATCAGAAAGAGAGAGCCGACAAGCGGAAGGAACATATAATAAGTATTTCCCGCGCGCCCGATCAAGTACAGAAACGGATAGTACTGAACGAGCGCCAGCGGCACGATATACGTCAGAAAGCGCAGTACCCGCTTGCCGTACACGGAGAACGGGTACTGCCCGAACTCGCGTCCGCCGTAGATAAAGACATTCATGAATTCCAGTCCCTCGGTCGTAAAGAAACAGAGCGCGGCGTAGACGAGAAACAGCCCCGAAAACACGGCGACGCCGCCGCAGATCATAAGAACCAGCGTCAGAATTTTGTCCGCGCTCCAGACGACGCCGCTTTTCGGCACGGCATACACAAGGACAAGCACCGCCTGCAAAAAGCGGCCGATGCGCGTAAACTCAATCTTTGAGCCGAGCACCTGCAATATCTCGTGGCGGGGACGCACCATGATGCGGTCGAACTCGCCGTTGGAAATGATACCCGAAAAGGTGTCGAAGCCACGTGCAAAGCATTCGGCCAGCGAAGAAGACATAAACATTACCGCTAAGCACAGAAGCACCTCTGAAAACGAAAAACCGGCGACACTGTGAAAACGCGAAAACAAAAAATACATACCGAGGAGCGCCGAAAAGGACGTGATAAACTGCCCGAACGCCGTCATCAAAAAGGAACCCTTATATTGCATGACACTCCGCAGAATCACGGAGGCGTATTTAAAATATAACCTCATACTTAACCCCCCTGTAAAACGACTTTGCGCAGCGCTTTTTTCATCCAAAGCTTTCCGATTAAAATCAAAACGGCAGTCCAAAAAACCTGAATCAGTAAAGCCGCGAACGCCTCTGAGCCGGTTTTTATGCCGTTATAAATCTGAAACGGCGTGTTCTGCGTCGAGGCGAACGGTAAAAGGTTCAATACGGTCTGCATTCCCTTCGGGAAAAACGGCAGCATCAGAATCTGTCCGGAGAGAAAATCGGAAAGGCTCACAAACAAGATACGGATACCCATCGGCGACACCGTATAAAAGCTGACGACATGGACGAGCATCGAGAGCGCGGTCGCGACAAGAAGCCCTAAAAACATAGACAGGGGAAACAACAGCGCCGCCGTGACGCCGACCGGCGCGGTCAGCCCATACGGCTTCGGCAGAAACGCCGCGACAATCAGAATGGGCATACAGCGTAAGACCGCGCGCGATAATCTGACCGCCGTCTGCTTTGTAAACCACATCGCGTAGAGGTCCGCCGGACGGCACAGCTCGTAAGCGATACCGCCGCTCGAAACGGCGTTTAAGATGTCGTTGTCGTAATACCATGACATTAAGAGCGTCAAAAAAGCCTGCTGGAGCCAGATATAGCCCGATACCGCCTGAAAAGGCAGGGGGAAAGCCGACGCGTCGGCGAGGTAGAACGCCCGGTACATGAGAATAAACATAGAGCCCCACGCAAACTGCGTGGCAAGCCCGCCCCACGCCGCCGCGCGGTACTGGAGCCCGCCGATGAAGCGTATCCGGAAAAACGACCAATACGCCTTCATATGGAAAATTCCTTATAGAGCGACACAACCATCTCCTCCGCGGAAGCTCCGGCGATCGCCATATCGCGGATCTCGGCGTTTTCCGACAGGCGCGCAATCACCGAAGCGACCGAAACGGCGCCGACGTCAAACTGTATTTCCGCGTGCCCGTCTATCTGCGAGGTAAAGGCGACGCCCTCCCACGGAGCGGGCAGACTGCCGGTATAGTCAACCGTCAGCGTCTTTTTCCCGCCGTTACGCCTTTTCAGTTCGGACAGCGACCCGTCGAGCAAAATGCGCCCCTTGCCGATAAGCAGAATTCGTTCGGTCAGCGCCTCGATGTCCTGCATATCGTGCGTGGTTAAAATGACCGTCGTGCCGCGCTCTTTATTAATGGACTTGATGAATTCGCGCACGGCAATCTTAGAAACGGCGTCGAGCCCGATGGTCGGCTCGTCGAGAAAGAGAATTTTCGGATCGTGGAGCAAGGACGCGGCGATTTCGCAGCGCATACGCTGTCCTAACGACAACTGCCGCGCCGGCGTGCGCAGAATATCCCCTAAATCCAGCAGCTCGGTCATATCCGCGACGTTTTTTTGATAAACCGCGCCGTCGATCTTGTAAATATCCTTGAGCAGCTCAAAGCTGTCGGCGACGGGGACGTCCCACCAGAGCTGGCTGCGCTGCCCGAACACGACGCCGATCTCGCGGACATGGCGCACACGCTCCTTCCACGGCACGCGCCCGTTGATGACGCACTCGCCGCCGTCGGGCGTCAGAATGCCGCTCATGATCTTGACCGTGCTGCTCTTGCCCGCGCCGTTGGGACCTATGTAGCCGACCATCTCGCCGTCGCCCACGGTAAACGAAACGTCGTCGAGCGCCCGAATAACGGTAAAATCCTTTTTGACAAAGGACTTCGCCGCCTCACGCAGTCCGGCGTTCCGCCGCGCGACCTTAAAGGTCTTGCTGATGTGCCGCAGTGTAATCATGCCGTTCCTCCTTTTAAAAATCCATTGCCCGACCGCGTGTGGTCGGGGGGCTAGCGTCGTTTCCAAAGCCGTATACAGCGGGAAACGGGCGATCCCCCATACAAATGGGGGTCGCCTATTCTCATATAAAAGGATATGTCCTTATCAGGACAAACGTATTATATACGCACAAGACAAGAAACGCAAGTTATATTTTTAATATTCAAGAAAATGAAGTATCGGGATTTATCCAGCCGCCTTTGCCACCGTAGGGCGTATAGTACCAACCATTTGAAATCTTGGTGATGGTGACTGAAGTACCACTCGGTATTTCCACCGCTGACGCCGCCGAAGCGTTCGGCTCCGTACGCAGAACAACCTTGCCGTCCTTCGCGCTGCTCACGACAAAGTCGGCGCCCTCCTTTTCGGTGTAAAGAATGGTGCTCGCGGGAACCGCCGCCGGTTCTCCCCATGTAAACGTCAGTTTTGTGTCCGTATAAAAGTTTTTGCCGCCGCAGGTCCAGGACTGCCGCACATAAACTGTTTCGGGTTGCTTTTTATCTGACTGCGACAGGTCCAAAGTATAGCTGACGAAATATTTCATATTCGGCAGATTCTTATCGCGGCAGACACCCGATGCGGTCAGAACCGCGGTCACGGGGATAACCGACGAATAGTCCTCAGTCAGCGATACCTTCACTGTTTTATCATAAGCGCAGTCGGTAAAAGCGGACGTCTCCACTCCGTAATAATAGACGCCAAAGCGAAGGGTGTTCTCCTGTATTGTCGGGTTGATAATCTGAAAGCTGCAGTAAGCCATGCCGGCACTCTGTGTGATAAGCCCATTCTTGCTCGTCGCTTTGATATAGGTTGCCCCGCTGCCCTGCGTAGCAGTGGCGGCAGTGTCGGTGCTGCCGTTGCCGGCACTTTGACACCCGCTAAGCATAACTGCCGCCAATAAGGCAGTCATCAAAAGAAACGCCGTCTTTCGCTTTAACAAATTTTTATTGCTCAAGATACTCACTCCCAATATTAGATTTTAGATTTTAGATGTTAGATATTAGATTTAAATGGAAATCGCCTTGCGATTTCGAATAGTATGGATACGACCATACCTTCCATTTCAGTATACTATCATTTTATTAAAAAAACAAGAATTTTTCATAATAATACGTAAAAAAACGCGCCCCCAAAGGAGCGCGTTTTTCATTCGGTTTTGGTTATCTCTGCTTGGAAAAGCAGTCGCTGCAATAGACCGGACGGTCGTCACGCGGACGGAAAGGAACCTTGCACTGGTTTCCGCAGGAAGAGCAGACAGCGTCGAACATCTCGCGCGGGCCTCTCCCGTTGTTTTTGTGAGCGTCGCGGCAGGCTTTGCACCGCTGCGGCTCGTTGGTGAATCCCTTTTCCTCGAAGAAATCCTGCTCGCTCGCGGTGAACACGAATTCCTGGCCGCAATCCTTGCAAACCAAAGTTTTGTCTTGATGAATCAAATGTAATACCTCTTTTTTCAATTTATGCTTGAACGTACGCTCAACCATTCGCATTAGTATATGTCCGATTTTTAGAAATGTCAAGCTTTTTTTAAAAAAAATATTAAAATTCTTCAAGCGTGCCGCCGTACTTCGCCGCATATTCGAGCAACGGACCTTTAGCGCCGAGCAAAAAGGCGATGTTGCTCGAACGCACCGCCAAGAGGCGCATACCCGCGGCAATATCAAAGCTTTGCAGCATTTGTTCGCTAAGCGTGATTTTTCCCTCTTTTGAAACGGGCAGCCAGCCGTACAGCCGCCCTTTATACCGGACAAGCCGTCCCTCCGGCAGTAAAAACTCCCCGAGAACAGGAACATCCGTTAAAATATGCGCGAGCTTCGAGTTTTCGAGTAAGCCTCTACGGCTGACGGTGAAACCGCCGGTCGTTTTACTGCCGGAGATTACGTATACGCGACCTTCCGACACCGCGCCGTATTCGGCGATCGCCTGCGGCGGGAATGTAACGCTGTTGTCCTCACGGATAACGGAAAAACCGAAAACGAATTTTCCGCCCTTACTCAGCTGCGGCATGGCACACTCCTTTGTATCAATACGTTTCGACCCCAGTCATGTCCTGTTCGTTCATGGCTGTTCAAGCCAGCTGCCGGTTTTCGCTACATACGCATAAATGTATGTACCGACGTCTGAGGAATCGACAATGATATTATAGGAATACGGATCCCATTCGATGCCGTTCAGGTCCCGCGTTCGCCACGATTCCTCCGTTCTGAACAGGCACGCGCCCGTATCGGCGTCTAAAACGGTGAAGGTCGCCATGGGTACGCCGTTATGGTCATCGCTGCGTACCGTTTGCAGGATATACTTCCCCTTGACCACAGCCGTTTCCTCATAGGCGTGGGCGTACCGCGTGGCGTCCAAATGAACAGACATGAGGAGTATCTGAATAAACACAACACAGAAAACTACGGCAAACACCGCCGCGCCCCATGTGATTGTTAAAGCGATGAGCAAACGCCGGCGCGTTTTTTTCGCTCCTTTAGAGATTTCGATAATATTTTTTTCAGCCGTTTCTCCGCATTCGGCTGCCGTGACGCGCACTCCGGCTAAAAGCTCGTTGACCGTAATGCCGAAAATATTTCCGAGCGCGACCAATGTTTCGATATCGGGATAACCTTTGCCGGTCTCCCAGCGTGATACCGCCTTATCCGAAACATTCAGCCTGTCCGCAAGCTGCTTCTGGGTAAGCGAGCTATCCCTGCGCAGCTGCGCGATAAAAACCCCTGTCATATTCGCGTCCATACAATCCCTCCGACTGTGGAACCATTGTACCGGAAAATTGGGGTGATGTCACCCTATG
>CAYYFY010000019.1:0-12854 GCA_964471035.1 uncultured Eubacteriales bacterium | reverse complement strand
AATCTCGGCGGCGCAGATGCTGCCCCCGACTTCTTTTATCTTACTCATACTCTCCGGCGTCTTTCCGAAAAAGACCTTTTTTTGCAGCCGCAGCAGGTATGCCCCCGTGAAAATACTCGCGCACAGAGCGAGACCTGAAATCGCGGGATACCCCGCCGTCCAGAGCGCTAAAATGATGAGCAGCTTGCTCCAGAAGCCGATGAACGGCGGTACGCCGGCTGCCGACAGAAAGGCAATGACCGAGGAAAACGCGGTGACCGGCATACGGTGCTCCAAGCCCCCCAGCTCGCCGATTTGCAGCGTACCGGTCTGTTCGTGGACGGCGGCGGCGTTGGTGAAGATCGTCGATTTGAAGATTGCGTGGCTGAACACATGGACGACCGCGCCGATCAGTCCGAGCGTCGTCCCTGTAGACAGACCGAGCAGGATATACCCTACCTGGCTGACGCTAGAGTAGGCGGCGACCCTCTTGAAATGGTCTTGTTTTAAGGCGAGCAGCGCGCCGGTGACAATCGAGAGCAGACCAATGACCATCAGCGGAATCTGCACGACCAGGGCACCCTGAAACAGCCTTGTCAGAACGACGAGCCCGTAGATACCGGCAATCTTTATGACAATACCGGAGAGCAGCACAGAAACCGCCGTATCGGCGCTCTGGTGGGCGTCGGGCAGCCAACTGTGAAACGGCACCGCTCCGGCTTTGACCGAGAATCCGGCAATCATCAGCACCAACGCTCCATAGACCAGTATCTTCTGCGGGTCGGCGGTACCCTTAAGCAGCGCGCCGCCGACACTGTCATAAGACAGGCTGCCCGTCTGAAAGAAGATAAAGGCGAGTCCCGTCAGTATAAATACGGTGGCAAGCTCCGAGATGATCAGGTACTTGATCGAGCCCTCCAGCGCCTTGCGCGAGCGGAACATCGCGATCATGACGAAACTCGAAATGCCGATGACGTCGAGAAAGACATAGAGTGAAAACAAATCCTTGACAATCACCATGCCGTTCATGCCGATGATCAGCGTCATGAGCAGGTTGACATAGGTGCTCTTTTTCATGTCGATCGTTTTCATGGCGATCATGACCGACACAAACGACACGACGCCGATACAAAACAGAAACACGAGTGAGACGGGCGTTAAGCGGAACAGGTCCTTTCCGGTGCTCCCCATCGTGAGAAAGAGGCTGAAGTCAAAGCATTTCAGGTTTTGCGCATTAAAATAGAGGAACGCCAAGACCGCTCCCGCCGTCTGCAAGGCGGCGACAATACCGCTGAGAAGCCAGAAATATTTTTCCATCGGCTTTTTCGGCAAAATATTGTTGACAAACAGCGCGGCAAACGGCACAAGAACAAAAACACCGGCGCATATATCTAAAATATTCATCATGTACCTCTCTCTTACGTCCTTGAAACGATGATTAAAAACAACACAAGAATCAACCCCACGCCCCCGACCGCCAGCCACAGATACCTTGACAGGCGGCCATTGTCGAACCTGTGCAGCGCCTGTCCCACGCCGTCTACAAGCCCGGGGACGCCCTTGTCGTAAATCCAGCTTATCCCGTGCTCGAGCTTCGTGCAGGCGGCGGCGAAAGCGCCGACGGCGGCGGCTATCCCGTTGTACATATCAAAGCGACCCTTTTCGGCTGATGCGTATATGGTTTTAAGCACCGGCGCGTAATGGATGTGGTCGGCTGCCTTAAGGGCGCTGCCGGTTTTCTTGTATCCGTATGTGTGGTCTAAAAACGCGAGGAGCAGAGCCGCTACGGAAATCAGAACAAGTACGATCGAGTGCGGCCAGCCCGAAAAGTGTTCCTCGGTAAACCCTAGAGCGGGTACGAGAAAATGATCGAGCGGCAGCGCATTCCAGACGCCAAAAAGAACACACAAAACCGCCAGTACCGACACGGGCGCGAGCATTCCGATTTGCGGTCTCTTTATCTCTTTGATGCCCTTTGGCAGCTTCAGCTCGCCGAAAAACAGCGAACGCCCTAATTTCAGGAAAGACAGCGCCGTCAGAAACGCGCCCAGCACCGCGCCGATATAGAAAACGACATTGGTTTCAAGCGCCGCGTCAAAGACAAGCTCCTTTGAGAAAAAGCCGTTGAAGCCCGGGAAGCCCGCGATGGAAAGCGCGAACACGATAAAGCATACCGTCGTCACCGGCATCTTTTTGCGCAGTCCCGACACCAGATGTAAGTCGGTCGTACCCGTCGCCTTTTCGACCATACCCGAAACCATAAACAGTCCGGATTTGTATATGACGTGGTTGACCATATGGAACAGTCCGCCGACAATGCCTATGGGCAGCCCCGTTCCCACGCCGAGCACCATATAGCCGAGCTGACTGACGGCGTGATACGAAAGCAGCACCTTCATATCCTTCTGTATCAGCGCCATGGCGACCGCGCCTACAATCGTTATCATACCGAGCGAGGTGATGATCATACTCATCGTGCCGCCCGGCACATAATCGTAAATGTCGAGCACGATTCTCGCGGCAAGATACATGCCGAGTATTTTTTCAAGCGCGCTCGGGAATGCCGCCATGAACACGGTCGGGGCATCCTTGGCGGCGTTCGGAATCCAGGTGTGGAACGGCATACAGCCGCCCTTGCCGAGAGCCCCGAGCATGAGGCATAAAAAGCCCGCGATGCCCACTCCCGTAATCGGCAGGGCGCCAATCTCGCTGATGTTCATCGTGCCCGCCTGACTGCCCGTGACAATGATGCCGAGCATCAGAAGCAAGTCCGCCAAGCCCGATATGGTGAGCGCCTTTACGGCAGTTTTCGGATTCAGCTGATTGTTTATCAGGAGAATGCCCGCCAACGTACACAGAAGCCCTTCCCAGAAAAACAGCATCATGCCGAGGTTATCCGAAAGAATCGCGCCGTTGATCATCGCGATGCTGATATAAAGATAAAAGAGATACAGCCCGCCGTATTTGAGTTTCTTGAGGTACGCGACCGTATATACGCTTATCAAAAGGAAAATCAGCGCGGTAAACGCGGCAAAGAAAGCCGCGTACTTATTGGTATTGAAGGCCAGCTCAAAGCCGTAAGGAGCGATCGGAAATTTGACCGAAAATTCTTCTCCGAAATATAATGAAAACGCGAAAATCAGGTTCAGCAGGCTTGCCGCTACGGCAATCGCATACGTCACAACCCGCTCATTCTTAAAAAGCCAGAGCAAGAGTCCACAAACAGCGGGCAGTGCGATCATGTATAACGGCAGATTGCCGTTCTTACCTAAAAACAAACAAATCGTATCAAGCATTCTCATCACCCCCACATCATCTCAGACAGCCGCGACGGCAGAAAGCTTATAAACCCGAACAGGAGCGAAAAAGCCGCCAGCGCAACGACCGACGCGAGCATGATCTTTGAGCCCTCCTTGACCTCCCGAAACGTCTGTTCCCCGAGGAAAACCTTGACGAACAGGCGCATCAGATACATGACGGTCAGCACCGCGCAGAGGATAAACAAAATTGCGAGTAAAAGCTGACCCGATTGCACAACGCCGTCTATGACCAAAAATTTCGTGAAGAATCCGAAAAATGGCGGTATGCCCATAATCGAAAACGCGCAGAGAATGAACGACACGGCTGTCAGCGGCATCGTTTTGGCTAGCCCGCCCATTTTCCGTAAGTCCTTTGTGTGTGTGCTGTGCTCGACGATGCCGGCGCAGAGGAACAGCCCTCCCTTGGCGATCGCGTGAGCGGCAATGTATAACACACCGCCGATGATACCCGTCTTCGCGCCGCAGGAAAGACCGGCGATGATGAACGCGAGCTGGCTTATAGTAGAGTAGGCGAGCACACGTTTTAAATCGTTCTCACGGAAAGCGACTCCCGCCGTTATGATGGCGCTTATCACGGCGATAATCGGTACAACCGTGGTAAAAATCCCGTCTATAGTAAACGTGAGCACGAAAAGCCGCGCGTAGGCGTAAACGCCGATTTTCACGAGTACCGCCGCGTGGAGCAGCGAGGTGACGGGCGACGGCGCGACGCCCGCGTCGGGCAGCCAGCTATGGAGCGGGAACGTCGCCGACTTCGATAAAATACCGCATAAAACGCACGCGACCGTCCAAGATGGGATCGCAGCACCCTTCATCGCCGACAACTCGAAGGTGCCGGTCTGCCCGTAGATGCCGATAAAGCCGACGAGCATGAAGAGCGCGCCGAGAACGGTCACGATAAAGGTCTTATTAGCCTTTGTGATGGTGATCTCCTCGCGGTAGAACCCAATCAGCCGCCAGCAGCAGAGCGTCGAAAGCTCCCAGAAGGTGTAGAGGGCAATTAAATTTGTCGAGTAGACAAGCCCCATCATCGCGCCGATGAAGAGGCTAACCATCATATAGTACTCGTTCTGATTCGGATAGTGCTTTATATATCCGTACGAATACAGGATAATCACCAGACTGACGAGCGCCGCCGCCATCGCGACAAAGACCGCCAGCGGGTCGCCGAGCACGCCGAAGCTAAGCCCCAACGGCAGCTCAAAGCGCGCCGAGATCGGAGCGCCCCTCAGCGCCGCCGGCAGCGCCGCTATAGCGCAGATAAACGCCGCCGCGACAAGACCTAACGCCGCCGCGTTACGCAGCTTCGCGCTCACCCTTCCGAGAAAGGGGAGCAGCAGCGATCCTATAAGCGGGATCAGTATTCCCGCGGTTAATACGTTCATTTCCCTATCACCTGACTTAACATATTCGCGGCAGAAGCTCGCCGCGCGGCATAATGACTATTCTTAAGGAGCCGACCGCCGTTTCCTCGAAAACTGCGCCCCGTCCCGCGCGCACTTCTCCGGCAATGACGGCGTCCTTGCCCTCCGGCGTATTTTTCAGGCGCGACAGCACTTTTCCCGCACAATCGGACGGCACGCTGAACACGGCGACGCCCTCGTTGGCGATATAGAGCGGATCGAGCCCTAATAGCGCGCAGGCGGCGGACACATCCTTGCGCACGGGTATCGCGCCGCCAAACAGGACAATATCGCTTTCCGGCGTAACCCACTCGTTGAGTACCGCCGCTACTCCCCCGCGCGTCGCGTCGCGCATGGCGTGGACAATGCAGCTTTCGTCGGACAGCACACATTCGATCATTCCGGCAAGCGGCTTTGCGTCGCTCTCTATCGGCGGGGAGAAGCCGAGGCGGTTTCGCTCGTTCATAACCGCCATGCCGTGCGCGGCGATACAGCCGCTGACGATGATTTTGTCCCCTGCTTCAATTTTCTGCGGCGGAATTATCCGTCCGGGCAAAAACACGCCGACTCCGGCGGTGTTGATCGTAATCCCGTCGGACAACCCGCGGTTTTCAATGACCTTGGTGTCGCCCGTGACAATCCGGACTCCCGCTCTCTCCGCCGTCTGCGCTATCGACGCGGCGATACGGCGCAGCGTTTCTGTCGGAAAGCCCGCCTCAATGACCATCCCGACGGACAGATACCGCGGCGCGGCGCCGGAAACGGCTAAGTCGTTGACCGTCCCGCTGACGGCAAGCGAACCGATGTCTCCTCCGGGGAAAAACAGCGGTCTTACGACAAAGCAGTCGGTCGTCATGGCGATGAAGTCCGCGCCGGGTAAAACCGCCGCGTCGCCGAGCGGCTCTAAGTATTCATTTTTAAAAGCGGGCAGAAACACTTCCCCGACAAGCGCACGGTATTTTTCCCCGCCGGCTCCGTGAGCCAATGAAATTACGTCGTCCATACACGCTCTCCATACCGATAAGCGGCTTGACAACCGCCCTCCTGTGACACCATGCACGGTCCCGCGGGATCGTCCGGCGTACAGGTTTTACCGAACCTCCCGCACTGCGCGGGTGTGGCTTCACCCCTCAAAATCGCCGCGCACAGACAATCCTCCGGCTCCCGCTCCGCTTCTGGATGCACCGAAAACCGTTTAAGCGCGTCGAAGGCTTCGTAGCGTTCACGGAATCTTAGTCCGCTGTCAGGGATCTCCCCTAAGCCGCGCCACAAAACCGTATCCGGTTCAAAAACGCTGTCAATAAGCGCTTTCGCGTGTTGGTTGCCCGTTGCGCTCACCACGCGCGGGTACATATTGATACAAGCCGTTTCGCCGCTATTCAACATTCCGAGAAGCTTCAAAATCGCCGCGAGGATGTCGTAGGCTTCAAATCCGGCGACGGCGGCGGGAAGTCTCAGCTCGTCGGCGACAAAGCGGAAGGCGTTCGCGCCGGTAACGGCGGCGACGTGACCGGGACACAGCAGCGCGTCGATGGTGCCTCTGCCCGCCAGAAGCGTCCGCAGCGCCGCGGGCATGGTCTTGTGGGCGCACAGTACGCTTATATTCGTTACGCCCCTCTGCTCCGCCGCCTCGACCAGCGCGGCGGTGTGCGGCGCGGTCGTCTCAAAGCCGACGCCGAAGTACACGACCTGCTTTTGTGGATTCTCTAAGGCAATGTCCAGCGCGTCGATGGGCGACACGAGCATCCGGACATCCCGTCCGCGTTCAAGGAGCGTGTACAGGCTGACGCCGTCACACGGTACGCGCAGCATATCGCCGAAGCTCAAAAAGACGACGTTGTCATTGTCGGCAATCGACAGCGCGGCTTTCACCGTCACAGACGGGGTCACGCAGACCGGACAGCCCGGCCCCGAAATGAGCCGGATATTTTCCGGCAGAACCGACGGGATTCCATAACGGCTTATCTCGTTTGTATGCGTGCCGCACACTTCCATGATGCGAATATCGCTCAGAGGCGCGGCAAGCGTTTTTATGCCGTCGAGCAGCTTCTTAGTATCACCGCTCATCGGTCTATGCTCCGTAAGGTTTCATCGACGAGCCTTTGAAGCTCCGCTCCGTCGTCCTCATTCAGCCGCTCTATGACAAACCCCGCGTGAACGAGCACCCTGTCGCCTATTGCGGCTTCGGGAATAAGACGCAAACCGGCGCGCCTTATGACGCCGCCGTAATCGACGAGCGCGAAGCCGTCCTTGATCTCTTTAATGACGCCGGGAATCGCCAGACACATACTTATGTCTATCCTTTCTCTGCGAGGCGGAAGTTTTGTCCGGTCGGCTCTAGCCGATTCGCATCTTCACCTATGATACGAAAGGACAAAACTTCAACCTTTACTCCATTCTGCGCGCCGCGGCGGCGGCCTGACCGAAAGAAATACCGCCGTCGTTACAGGGAATCTTTTCATTGGTATATACGGAAAATCCGTGACCGGAGAGGCTCAAAAAAGCCTCTTCGAGGAGCACCTCGTTCTGAAACACGCCGCCGGACAGCGCTATGGTTTTACAGCCCGTACTCTTATGAAACCGCAGCGCCGCGTCGGTGATAAGCTTAATGACCGCGCTGTGGAATCGGCGGGAGATCACTCCGGCGCTTAAGCCCGCCCTTCTGTCTTTAACCGCTTCGGCGATGACCGGCCGCCAGTCAAACAGCGTCTGTCCGTCCTGTTCCAAAAAGCCGAAACCGTACGCGCCCTTCTCCGTCGTGTCGATGTACTGCATGAGCTCTATAGCCGCCTGCCCCTCATAGCTAGTCCGCGTACGCACACCGGCTACAGCCGCCACCGCATCGAACAACCGTCCCATCGAGGAGGTCAAGGGGGCGTTTACGCCTGCCTTACCGGCTCTGAGCAGAATCTCCGGTTCCTCTCCGCCGAACAGCGACAACGCCGCCTCGTCTCCCAACGCCGCGCTTATCGCCGCGAGCGCGGCGCGGTACGGCTCTTTGACGGCGCTGTCACCGCCAATAAGCGGAAAACACAGGTTATGACCGAGCCTTTTACTGTCCTCTATACCGCCGAACAGCGCCTCGCCGCCCCAGACCGTACCGTCTGTTCCGCACCCCGTCCCGTCGAACGAAAATCCGATAGCCTCGTTTTCGATGCCATGCTCGGCAAGCACCGAGGCGAAGTGCGCGTGGTGGTGCTGGATTTTCAACAGTGGCAGTCCGCGTTCAAGCGCAAAGTGTTCGGTGATTTTCGAAGAAACGTAATCCGGATGCAGGTCACAGGCGCACAGCGACGGCGAAGCGTCAAACAAGCGCATAAACGCGGCTACCTCGCTCTCGAAGCACCGTGCCGCATCCTTAAAGCCAAGGTCGCCGATGTGCCCGCTTAAGAAAGCGCTCTCTGCCCTAGTCAGGCAAAACGTGTTTTTCTGGTCCGCGCCTCCGGCGAAAATCACTTGGCTGCAATCCTTTAGAAACAGCGGTTCGGGCACATACCCCCGCGCGCGGCGCAGCAGATGAAAGCGGCTGTTTACGACAATCCCGACGCTGTCGTCAACGCGCCGGACGATGCGCCGGTCGTGCGTGAGCGCCGCGTCAGCTATCGAAAAAAGCTTGACGGGCGCCTCTGAATCTGAAAATACCATCGGTTCGTCGGACAGGTTGCCGCTGGTCATGACCAGCGCCTCAAACGAGCGCGTGAGAAGAAAATGCAGCGGCGTATACGGCAGCATGACGCCGAGTCTTGCGTTTTCTCCCGAAACCGAAAAGGCGACGCCGCAGTCCGTTCTTTTTCTTAAAAGGACGATCGGCTTTTGCGGGGACAGGAGCGCCGCTTCTTCCTGTTCGGTAACGATACACTGTCGTTTTGCCTCGGACAAATCGCGCGCCATGACCGCCAAAGGCTTTTCGTAACGCGCTTTACGGCGGCGCAATTCCCTCACGGCCTGCTCATTTTTCGCGTCGCAGACCAGATGAAAGCCGCCGAGCCCCTTCACGGCGACAATGCCTCCTGAGCGTATAGCCTGCTCAAACAGCGCGAACGGATCGCCTTTCATGGGCTGACCGTCCCGTATAAACGCGAGTTCGGGACCGCAAACCCGACAGGCGTTCGGCTGGGCGTGAAAACGCCGGTTGTCGGGATTACCGTATTCGGCGCGGCAGTCGGGACACATGACAAACGCGTCCATCGACGTATGGGGGCGGTCGTAGGGGACTGCCTCCACAATCGAAAAACGCGGCCCGCAATCGGTGCAATTGGTAAACGGATAACGGTAACGGCGGTTTTCCTTTTCGGAAATATCCTGTATACACGCCTCGCAGACGCCGATGTCCGGCGGAACAAAGGTCTCGCATAGCCCGAAGCCGCTCGAAAGAATCGTAAAACCGCTCTCTCCCTTCGGGGGTATCGCGGTACAGTCGATCTTCGTGATACGCGCCATCGGCGGCGCTTCGGATAACAACCGCGCGCGAAACGCCTCTACCCTTTCGGCGGTTCCTTCGATCTCGATAAAAACCCCCTCGGGCGTATTGCGGACAAATCCGTTAAGCGAGAGCAACCTTGCCAAGCGGTACACAAACGGCCGAAAGCCGACGCCCTGCACCGTCCCTCTGACCTCGATTTGCCATCTGCCCATGTGTTCCCTCCGACACCCGCTCTCACTTACTGCATAGTAGTCCTTTATTTTTAAAAAGTCAAGTTGAAATACGACAATTTTCAAAGAAATATCGCAAATCTTTTCAGCGGTTTTCACGACCTGTTGAATTTCAAACCGGCGCGCGCATGAATCCCCTCTTTTGAGTCAAGAATAAAAAGGACATAAAGGGGGTTATCCTTTGAAAATCGGTATTATTCGCGGGCTGTATTATTACGAATACGGCGACCTGTGGCGCCGTTTTTTTGAAGCGCTCGGACACGAGTGCGTGTTGTCGAAAGGGTCTTTCACGGATACCGCGCCCTGCGGCGACGAGGCGTGCCTGCCGATAAAGGCGTATCACGCCTGCGCCGAGGAGCTGCTGAGCAAAGACATCGACTGCCTGTTCTCTCCAAAAATCATAAAATGCCTCACCGGCGGCTTCACCTGCCCGAAGGTCATCGGGATAAACGCCATGCTCCGCGCCTCCTTGAAACCGGCGGTGAAGCTTATCTCCCCCGCGTTCGACTGCGATTTCAAGGCATTTTTCGCCGATACCGGGCGTCTGCTCGGCGACAGTCCCAAAAACGTACTCGCGGCGATCGACGAGGCGCTGCGATACAAGGACGCGAAAATAACGGTACGCACTCTGCCGCCTAAGGGTGAGGACTACACCGTCTGTCTGCTCGGTCACAAATACCTCACGCTTGACAACGCACTCAATATGGACATCCGTAAACGTTTGAAAAAGCTCGGCATCACAGCCGTGACTGCCGACAGCTTCGACAACGGGCTGCTGTCAGACAGAGCGGACGAAACGCGCGTATTCGCGCCGTTCTTCATCACCGGCAGGCAGGCCTTGGGGCTCGCCGCTCTGGCGGCTGAAAAAAACGCGGTGGACGGCTATATCTGCCTGACCGCCTTCGGCTGCGGACCGGATTCCTTTATTGTACCGCTGACCAAAAGGTATATACGCGAAACGGACAACAAGCCGTTTCTCGAAATCACGCTGGACGGCCACACGGCTTCTGCGGGGCTTGACACCCGCCTTGAGGCATTCGCCGACATATTGAAAGAAAAGGTGTTTGTATGCTCCTGACTTTTCCGAACCTCGGCAATATGTCCGTTTTGCTCGCGGCGCTGCTGCGTGAATGGGGCATACCATTTGTCCTGCCGCCCGAAACGACAGAGAAAACCGTCGCACTCGGCAGTCGTTACGCCCCCGCGGACGCCTGCCTGCCGCTGAAAGTGATTCTGGGTAATTTTCTTGAGGCGCGTGAGTACGGCGCGGACACCGCCGTGTTTTTGGGCGGCTGCGGTCCCTGTCTATTCGGATGCTTTTCGGAAATGATACGCAACGCGCTGTTTGAAGCGAATATATCGATGGACGTGCTGCGCGTCGAAAAAAGCGCCGAGGGCACGCGCGAGGCGCTCGCGCTCATTGAGCGGCTCTCCGGTAAATCCGCCTTAGAGCTCTTATCCGTACTGCCCGCCGGATATCGCTGCTGTGTGCTGCTCGACAAGCTCGAAAACAGGCTGACGCTCGTACGCGCGACCATTGACGACGAAAAAACGCGCGGCGCGTTTAACCGCTTCGAGCGCAGCGTGTTCGCGCTGCTTCGAAACGCCAGAAACTTTACGGAACTGTCCGCGCTGATTGAAGCCGCCATAGAGAAAGCTGACTCCTTTTTCGGCGGCAGGCAAACGGTCTATACGGTCGGCATCGTCGGGGATATCTATACGACCATCGACGGCGGCACCAACTTCGGTCTCCAGCGCCAACTGGCGGACAGAGGTATCTACAGCGAGCGTTCGATGAGCTTAAGCCGATACTTCCAGAATAAGCTCCCGCTCAAAGGACTGGGTTGGAAATTGTCCGCGCGCCCGTATATTCCGAAAGCCATCGGGGGCTTCGCGCGGGAAACGGTCGGCTACGCCGCGATGTGGGCGCGCTCGGTGGACGGGCTTGTGCAGATTCATCCGCTCAACTGTATGCCCGAAATCGTGGCGAAGAGCGTTCTTACCGACATCAGCGCCGCATGCTCTGTACCGCTGCTCTCATTAGTGCTCGACGAGCTTTCCGGCAGCGCCGGCTACACGACCCGCTTAGAGGCATTCTGTGATGTATTGGAGGCTAATAACCGTGATCAAAGTCTTCTTAGGCGCTGACGTCGGCTCGGTAAGCACAAAGCTCGTTCTGACCGATATGGACAATACTATTATAAATAAGGTTTATCTGAAAACCGAAGGCTCCCCGATGAACAGCTTGCAAAAGGGCTATGAAGCGCTGCTCGGCGACGCTCGGAACGTTGAAATCTGCGGAGCGGGCGCTACAGGCAGCGGGCGGCAGATTGCCGCGGCGATGCTGAAGACCGACGCGGTCAAGAACGAAATTACCGCCCACGGCACCGCGGCGCTTTTCGCTGATAAAACCGTGCGCACCATTTTAGAAATCGGCGGACAGGATTCTAAAATCATTTTTATAAAAGACGGCGTCATCGCCGATTTCAATATGAACACCGTCTGCGCCGCCGGTACCGGTTCGTTTCTCGACAGGCAGGCAAACCGTTTAGGCATCCCCGTCTGCGAGATCGGTTCTCTCGCGGAGCGTTCCGAAAATCCCGTGCGCATCGCGGGAAAGTGCGCCGTGTTCGCCGAGTCGGACATGATCCACCGCCAGCAGGAGGGCTGCAAGACCGAGGACATCCTCGCCGGTCTTTGCGACGCGCTTGTGCGCGGCTATTTAAACAATCTGACCTCCGGCAAAATTATTGAAAGCCCCATCCTGTTTCAGGGCGGCGTAGCGGCGAACACCGGCATAAAGCTCGCCTTTGAGCGCGCGCTTAATCTACCGGTGACCGTGCCGGAACACTTCGACGTCATGGGCGCGTGGGGCGCGGCTATATTGGCGCGCCGCGCCGTGGAACGCAGCGGCAAGACCGCCTTTCGCGGCATTGACTTAAAGCGTGACCGCTGGGAGATGTCGAGCGCCCCGTGTACCGGGTGCGCCAACTGCTGTACGATCATATCCATGAAAAACAACGGCGTACCGACCGCCAGATGGGGCGGGCGCTGTTCATAAAAGGAATTCAAGGATTTTTAATTTTTTCTCTAAATTTTTTCAAAAATAAGTATTGACTTGTACGGCTATTTGTGCTAAAGTAGTCGTTAGGGTAAGGGGGTCGTTGCAGTGAGGCTCGTTTTGAAAAACGCGTTCGTTTTGACGGAACACTCGTTTTCAAAATCGGATTTTCTCATTGATTCAGGAGTCCTCTCCGACATTTCTCCAAACATCCCCGAAAGCATCGCCGATTCCGTATTTGATTTGAATAATTGTTTTGTTTTTCCCGGTCTTTCAGACGTTCACGTTCATCTGAGAGAGCCGGGTTTTTCTTATAAAGAAACGATTGAAACCGGAACACTCGCCGCCGCGCGCGGCGGGTTCACCTCAGTCTTAGCCATGCCGAACCTCTCTCCCGTCCCCGACCATATGGAAAACTTAGAAAAAGAGCTTGAACTC
>CAYYFY010000018.1:0-13124 GCA_964471035.1 uncultured Eubacteriales bacterium | reverse complement strand
GGGCTGTATGCCCGTCGAAGTATTGGCAAAGCGCGGGACAGACAGTCTGCGCTTTGGTCCCTTAAAGCCGGTGGGACTGCGGGACCCGCGCACCGGACACCGTCCGTGGGCTAATGTGCAGCTGCGGCGCGAAAACGCGGGCGGAACGCTGTGCAATCTCGTCGGCTTTCAGACGAATCTGAAATTTTCCGAGCAAAAGCGTGTGCTCTCGATGATTCCCGCGCTGAAAAACGCGGAATACGCGCGGTACGGCGTCATGCACCGCAACACGTTCTTGAACGCGCCGAAGGTACTACAAAGGGATTTTTCGGTAAAAACCGCGCCGCGTCTGTTCTTTGCCGGACAAATAACCGGCGTGGAGGGGTATATGGAGTCGGCGGGTGCTGGGATTTTGGCGGGGATAAACGCCGCCCGACGCATTTTAGGCAGAGAGCCGCTGATTCTGCCGGACATTACAATGCTCGGCGCGCTGTCGGCGCACGTTGCGGACGATACGCCGAAAAGCTATCAGCCGATGGGCGCGGCGTTCGGCTTGCTGCCCGGGCTCGACGAGCTTATCAAAGATAAAAGGGAGCGGTATGAGGCGCTCGCGCGGCGAAGCCTTATGTATCTTGAAACGATATCGGAATGCGGCAAAAAGGAGACGGTATGCTGAGAATCAATAAAGGCAAGGACGTCAAAAAGAGCACGTTTATTCTTTTCGTATGCCTTTTGATCGTGATTGTCGTCGGGAATTTTCTGTTTTTCTGGCATCAAATTTTCGGTTTTTTTTCGTCGGACGGCAATACGTCCGCTTCTGATTCCGTGCCCTCTGAGGCGGCGGATTTTGAATATACCGCGACCGACGGTGTGGCTGTGATTACGGCGTATAAGGGCAAGGCGCAATATATTGTCATTCCGGGAAGCATCGGCGGAAATACGGTCGTCGGTATCGGAGACCAGGTTTTCGTGGGCAGGGAGAATATTAAGACGGTCGTCATCCCCAATACGGTGACGGATATCGGCGCAAGCTGTTTTCAAAACTGTATCGCTCTGACGGACGCGGCTCTCCCGAAATCATTGAGAACTGTCGGCATCTCCGCCTTTGAAAGCACGGGTATAACAGAGGTTTCGTTTCCCGATACGGTGACGGTCATCGAAAACAGCGCGTTTTACGGATGCGCCGACCTTAAAACGGTTGCGCTTCCCGACGGGATTGACCTGCTCGGCGCGTATGCCTTTGATAAAACGCAGTGGTACAACGATGCCGACAGCGGTCTGCTGTTTATCGGCGATATACTGTACGGCTGCAAGGGCGCGCTGCCGGAAAAGGACAGCCTGACGGTTCCAAAAGGCGTCCGGCTTATCGCCGACGCGGCGTTTGCCGGCAGAGAAACGCTGAAAACAATCGTTTTTTCAGCTACGGTGAAGAATATCGGCGCTACCGCGTTTGCCGGATGCAGCGCCCTTACGACAGTGACACTGACACAGGGGCTTGAGAGTATCGGCAGTGAAGCATTCAATTCCTGTTCCTCTTTGCAAAAGGTGTTTATTTCGGCAAGCGTCACTGAAATCGCGCCGGCGGCATTCGTCAACTGTCAGAAGCTTCTTAGCGTTGAGGTGGACGAGGACAACAAGTCGTTTGTTTCTGACGGCAAAGCACTGTATGATGCGAACGCAACAAGGCTGATGGCGTACTTTCCGGGAAGCGGCGAGGGATTCTTTTCTGTACCCGATACGGTGAAAACCATGGATTCGGGAGTGTTTTACGGCTGTAAATCCCTCATTGCGGTACATCTTCCCGATACGCTGACCGCGCTGCCGGATTCTCTTTTTTACGGCTGCACGACGCTTGACACAATACTTATTCCGGATTCTGTCATGAGCATTGCGGATATGGCTTTTTACGGCTGCACCGCCCTTCAAAAGGTACAGCTGCCCTCGTTTTTAAACGTTTTGGGCGATCGTGTTTTTTACGGCTGTACGGCTTTGAAAGCACTGGCAATCAGCAACAGCGGCTCTTTTAAAACTCAGGACGGGGTGCTGTTTTCCGCTGACATGACAACTTTGCGGGTTTACCCTTTAGCGCGCAGGGGGACGTCATACACGGTCCCCGATACCGTTTCGGTCATCGGCGCCTCGGCGTTTATCGGCGCGGCGAATCTGACTGAGATTGTTTTGCCCGACGGTCTTACGACTGTTTCCGATGAAGCGTTCGCCGAGTGTACGCGCCTTTTCTCGATAACCATTCCGGATTCGGTCAACGAATGCGGCGGTTATTGCTTTGCCAAATGCCCGTCGCTTGTCCTCATAAAAATCGGCAAGTCGCTGGATACCGTCGGGGATGGCGTGTTCAACGACTGCTACGCCTTGAGGCGTTTTATTGTCAGCGCGGACAACAAAAGCTTTGCCGCGCCGGACGGCGTGCTGTACAACGCCGCGAAAACGAGGCTAATCTGTTATCCGTCGGACAGCGCACAGAAGGAATATATCATTCCCGAAACGGTGACGACCGTCGGCGAGCAGGCGTTTGTCGGCTGTATATACCTTGAGAGCGTCCGTTTCGGCGCGGCGGTCACGACGCTGTATCAGGAGTCGTTTGTCGGCTGTGAGGCGCTCAAAGCGTTCTATGTCGATGAAAACAACAAAACATTTACCGCCGCTGACGGTGTCCTGTTTCATGGCAATGACACGCTGGTCAAATATCCAACCGCGAAAAAAGGGGCGTCGTATACGGTGCCGGACACAGTAAAAGCGATAGAAAGCTTTGCCTTTGAGAGCTGTGAATATCTTTCCGATTTGACGGTTGGCGAAAAAGTTGAGGTAATAGGCGCCGACGCTTTTTATGGCATCGCAGGCTTTGCGCTCCATTGTCTTAAGGGGAGTGCTGCCCAAAAATACGCTGAAAGTAACGGCGTGGAATATAAGCTCATAAAGTAATGTGAACGGAAAGGACGCTCATCTTGAAGATTATCATTGACGCTTTCGGCGGCGATAACGCTCCCGCCGAGATTCTGAAAGGCGCGGCGCAGGCTGTAAAAGAGCTCGGCGTTGAGATTTTGGCGGTCGGCAACGAGGAGAAAATTAAAAAAACGCTGTCGGAGCAACAGATCGACGGCGCGGGTATGACGTTCTTTCACGCTTCCGGCGTGTTCTTAATGGAGGACAATCCGCTTTCTGTCAGGCACAGAGACAACGACACCTCGCTTGCCGCCGCACTGCGCCTTCTAAAAGAGGGGCAGGGGGACGCGTTTGTCAGCGCGGGCAGTACCGGTGCGCTTGTGGTGGGCGGTATGTTCGTCGTCGGGCGTTTAAAGGGCATCAAAAAACCGGGTATCGGCTCGGTGATGTCGGGCGACAACGGTCCGTTCATGCTTATTGACAGCGGCGCGACCATCGACTGCACGCCCGAAACCTTAAAGCAGTTCGCTTTGATGGGTAGTATTTACATGGAAAACGTGCTGGGACTTAACAATCCGCGCGTCGGTCTTTTGAACATCGGCACCGAACCGACGAAGGGTACGCCGCTCTGTACGGAAACCTACGCGCTTTTACAGAATATGCCCGATCTTAATTTTATCGGCAACATTGAGGCGCGGGACGTCCCGTTTACCGCGGCGGAAGTCATCGTCACCGATGGATTTACGGGCAATGTCTTCTTAAAGGCCTACGAGGGCGCCGCCGCGGCGATTCTCGGCAACATCAAGTCCCTGTTTTTGGCCGGAACGCTGTCTAAACTGTCGTATCTCGGTGTGAAAAAGGGACTCGCCGCCTATAAAAAGAAAATGGACTATAAGGAATTCGGCGGCGCGCCGATCATGGGTCTTAAAATGCCCGTCATCAAGGCGCACGGCTCCTCGGACGCGCGCGCGTTCAAGAACGCAATAAGGCAGGCAAAGGAGTTCTGCGAAAAGGACGTCGTCGGGCAGATTGAGCGGCAGCTAAGGGCAGCGGGAGTTAGTTATGACGATTGACGATCTGCTGCAAAAAGCCGGATATACATTCAAGGACGAGCAGCTTCTTTATACGGCGCTGACGCATTCCTCCTACGCCAACGAGCGCCAGTTGCCCGCCGATAACGAACGCCTTGAATTTTTGGGCGACTCGGTGCTCGGTTTTATAACCGCCGAGCATCTGTATAAAAAATACGGACGCCGTCCCGAGGGAGAGCTTACTAAGCTGCGCTCGCTGCTTGTCTGCGAGGGCTCGCTGTGCGGTTTTGCCAGAGAAATAGGCTTAGGGGCGTGTCTTCTGCTCGGCAAGGGCGAGGAGCAGACCGGCGGACGCGACAGACCGTCGATAATCTCCGACGCCTTTGAGGCGCTCGTAGCCGCCATGTATCTTGACGGCGGCATCGACGCCGCCCGCGCGTTTGTACTGCGCTTTATCACGGAGGCGCTAAAAAAACAGAGCCTTACCGACGATTATAAGACGCTGCTGCAGGAAGCGGTACAAAAAACGAAGGGCAGCACTGTACGCTATGAGATGACAGGCGAATCCGGTCCCGACCATCAGAAGGTCTTTACCTGCGCGGTTATTCTGAACGGAAAGCCCGTCGGCGAGGGGAGCGGCCGCAGCAAAAAGGAAGCCGAACAGCTGGCGGCGAAGGAAGCGCTTGAGCTCTATCCATGAAACACGCCAATATCGCCTTTTTCGTACCGCATAAAGGTTGTCCGAACAATTGTGTTTTCTGCGACCAGAAGCGCATTTCCGGACAAGGAACGCCGCTGACACCTGAGGATGTCGTCGCAACGCTCGACGGTATCGCGGAAGGGACGCTTGACTGTGAAAACACCGCGCTCGCTTTTTTCGGCGGCAGCTTTACGGCCATCCCCAAGCCGGAGATGGAGGCGCTGCTCAAGGCGGCGAACGCCTACGCGGATAAGAGGGTTTTTAAGGGTATCCGCGTTTCGACGCGCCCCGACTGTGTTTCGGATGAGGTGCTTACTATCCTCAAAGAGTACGGGGTGACCGCTATAGAGCTGGGCGCGCAGAGCACTGATGACCGCGTGCTCATTAAAAATGAGCGCGGTCACACGGCGCAGGATATTTTTGAGGCGGCTAAAAGGGTTCGCGCCCGCGGGTTCTCCTTAGGGCTTCAGATGATGACCGGTCTTTACGGCGGCACGGACGAAACGGATATACAGACGTGCGTCGGGCTCTTAGAAATGCGTCCGGACACCATGCGGATATACCCGACAATTGTTTTAGCGGGCACGCCCTTAGAGGCGCTTTACCAAAGCGGGGCGTATAACCCGCCCTCGCTCGGCGATACGGTTATTTTATGCGCAAAACTTTTAGAGCTCTGCCGTGAGCAAGGCGTCAGAGTTATCCGTCTCGGGCTTCACGCCGGAGGCGATGTCGAAAAAGGCTACGTTGCCGGACCGTATCATCCGGCGTTCGGCGAGCTCACAGAAAGCCGCCTGTATCTCGATACGGCGCTAAAAAATTTAGAGGGCTGTCCGTCCGGCGCGTATACACTCAAAGTCGGCACGCGGGAGGTATCGAAAATGATCGGTCAGCATAAACAAAATCTCACAGCGCTGGAAGCTCTGGGTTTCCGATGCGCGATAAAAGGGGACGGCGCTTTGCCGCCGTACAAAATCATCATTGAACGGAGTAACCAATGTACTTAAAGTCACTCGAAATGCAGGGCTTCAAATCGTTTCCCGACAAGACCGCGCTCCATTTCGGCAAGGGGATTACGGCCGTCGTCGGACCCAACGGCAGCGGGAAGAGCAATATTTCCGACGCGGTGCGCTGGGTGCTCGGCGAGCAGTCAACCAAATCCCTGCGCGGATCGAAAATGGAGGATGTCGTATTTTCGGGGACATCGACGCGCCGCGCGGTCGGCTACGCCGAGGTCACGCTGCATATCGACAATGCCGACAAGGCGCTAAATACCGATGAGCGCGAGGTGAGCGTCACCAGACGCTACTACCGCTCCGGCGAAAGCGAATATAAGCTGAACGGACAGTCTGTGCGACTCAAGGACGTCCACGAGCTTTTCATGGATACAGGGCTCGGGCGCGACGGGTATTCCATCGTCAGTCAGGGCAAAATCACCGACATGATTTCGGCACGCTCCGCCGATCGGCGCGATATTTTCGAGGAGGCGGCAGGGATATCCCATTACCGTTACCGCCGCGCCGACGCGCTGAGAAGACTCGAGCAGGCCGAAGAGAACCTTGTGCGCCTGCGCGACATCCTGTCAGAGCTTCAAGGAAGACTTGAGCCGCTGCGCGTGCAGAGTGAAAAAGCCGCGCGGTTCCTCGAATACGCCGCCGAGAAAAAGACGCTTGAAATAGGTCTGTGGCTGCGTACTATCGAGCGCACCAAGGACGCTTTAGCCGAGCAGGAAACGCGCCTGACCGCCGCTGATATTCAGTATAAGACGGCGGAAAAGGAGCTTTCCGACATTGAGGAAAAACAAGAACAGACGATTGCCGAAACGCAGCGCCTGACCATTTTCATCGACAGCATACGGCGTTCGTCCGGCGAGCTCGACGAGCAGGCGGCCGCTTTGGAGGGACAGATTGCCGTCTTACTCAACTCCATCAGCCACAACGACGAGGCCGTCGCGCGTATCGAACGCGACAAGCTGTCCGAGGACGACACGAATCAGCATCTGGCTTCCCAGATCGGGGAGACTAACGGGGAGATTTTATCTCTGCGCGCGCAAATCGAGGAGCAAAAAGAGACGCTGCTTACCGTGACCGGCGAAATGACCGCGCTTGCCGAGGAGAGTGACCGGCAGTCCGGCAGCTTTACTAAACTGTCCGGCGAGCTGTCCGGACTCTCGTTAAAGCTTGCCGACGCGAGGGTCGCGCTGTCTACCGCCGAGTCCTCCGCCGCGGGAATGGACGAACGTCTTATGACCATCGGCGGCGACCGCGCCGCGCGGCAGCCGGAGATAGAACGGCTTACAGCGGAGCGTAAGGAGGCAACGGAAAACCTTGCGGCGGTCGGCGAAAAGCTGTTGGAGCTCAGTAACGCCCTCGAGGGGCTCGTCCTGCGCACCGAGGGCAGAGCCAAAAAGCTCGAAGAACTGAAAACCGAGGAGCGTAAGCTTCAAAACGAGCTGGAGCTGTGCGTTTCGCGTAAAGGGATACTCTCTGACCTTGAGAAAAATATGGAGGGTTATCAGGGCTCGGTCAAGGCGGTCATGCGCGAGGTGAAGCGCGGGACGCTGACGGGTGTTCACGCGCCCGTATCGCAGCTGATTACGGTAAAAGAGCAGTATGCTTTAGCCGTCGAAACGGCGCTCGGCGCACAGATTCAAAACATCGTCACCGATACCGAAAACGACGCCAAGCGCGCCATCGCGTTCCTTAAGGACGCGAACGCGGGACGCGCCACCTTTTTGCCGCTGACAGCCATCAAGGGCAGGGTGCTCGACGAAAAGGGGCTTTCTGACTGTTACGGTTACATTGACATTGCCAGTAATCTCGTGGAGTGCGCGCCGCAATACCGGCAGATAGTCCTGTCACAGCTCGGCAGAACCGTCGTCGCCGAGGATATGGACGCGGCAATCGCCATCGGCAAAAAATACGACACACGCTTTCGTATCGTCACACTCGACGGGCAGGTAATCAATGCCGGCGGCTCGATGACCGGCGGCTCGAAAACACAGTCGGCGGGTATTTTAAGCCGCGGCAATGAGATAGAGAAGCTCGGTAAAAAGGCCGACGAGCTTAAAAATAAGCTGGAACGCGTTACGCTTACCGTCAAAACCGCCGCGGAAAGCTACGGCGCCTCCGAAGCCGAGCTTGTCGGCCACAGGAGCGAAATGGCCGCCGCGGGTGAGGAGAAAATCCGGTTTGAGGGCGTTTTGGCGCTCAAAGTAGGGCAGCTGTCGGCGGTGACGGCGCAAGAAGAGCAGCAAAAGGCCGAAATAATTGAAATCGAAGCGAAAAAAACGGCTCTGCAAAACGGGATGGAGCTGAGTGAGAAAACCATAGCGGCGCTTACCGTCGGCATCACGGACACCGAAACGCGCCTTGCCGCGGTAACGGGCGGCCGCGAACGCCTTCACGAACGGCGCGAGGAGATGACTGGAAAAGTACAGGATTGCAATCTACGAATCGTCGCCTGTGAAAAGGACATCGAAGCAAAAACGGAGATCGTCGAACGCCTCCTTCGGCGCGGGTCGTCACACACGGCGCGTATAACGGAGCTCAACGCCGAGATTGCCGAAATCGAAACGAAAAACAAGACGCTGCGCGGCGACATCGAACGCTTGAGCGAACAGGCGCAAAAGCTCAGGGATGAGAGCAAAACCTCCGCGGACAAAATCGCCGCGCTGATAAAACAGCGCGAGGAGCTTGAAGCGGAGGGCGGAAGCCTTAGGCTCCTTGAGCGCAACAAGACCGGCGAGCGCGAGCGCTTGAGCGCCGAGGTCGTCCGCTTAGAGGAACGCAAAGCCGCGATGATGCGCGAATACGACGAAATCTGCCAGAAGCTCTTTGAGGACTATGAGCTGACAAGGCGCGAAGCCGAGCAGCTCGGCATAAAAATCGAAAGCGTGGGGCAGGCGCAGAAACGTCTTTCCGAATTAAAAAATAAAATCAAGGCGCTCGGCAGCGTCAATGTCGGCGCCATCGACGAGTATAAAGAGGTATCTGAGCGATACGAATTTTTGAGCGGACAGATTCGGGACATCGAAAAATCAAAAGCCGAGCTTATCAAAATGATTGACGAGCTGACCGGAAGGATGGCGGAGCGTTTCAAAGCGAGCTTTGAAGCCATTGCCTCAAGCTTCACCGAAACCTTCCGCGAGCTGTTCGACGGCGGCAACGCCTCGCTCGAGCTTACAGACGAGCGCGACATCTTAGAGAGCGGCATCGACATCAAGGTGCAGCCTCCGGGCAAGAATGTCCAGAACATCGACCTGTTTTCCGGCGGCGAAAAGGGGTTGTCGGCAATCGCGCTGCTGTTTGCCATATTAAAGGTGTCGCCCGCGCCGTTCTGCATTTTTGACGAGGTCGAGGCAGCCCTTGACGAAGTCAACGTCGGGCGCTACGCCTCCTATGTCCGCCGGATGACAAACAGCACGCAGTTTATCCTGATCACCCACCGCCGCGGCACCATGGAGGAGGCGGATATGCTCTATGGGATCACCATGCAGGAGGAGGGCGTTTCCAAGCTCTTAGAGCTGCGCACTGCCCAGATGGCGCGCGATCTCGGATTAGAATAGGAGAAGACTATGGGAATTTTTAAAAAAATGAATTTTGGTCTGCGTAAGACCAGAAACAATATGTCCGGCGCCATCGACAACGTGCTTGACAGCTATACCTCCATCGACGAGGCGCTTTTTGACGAGCTTGAGGAAGCGCTCGTCATGGGCGACGTCGGCGTGACGACCGCTTCCGAGATCACCGGACGCCTCAACGACCGCGTGCGTAAAAAGGGGATCGAGGACCCGAAGGCCGTCCGAGAGGAGATATGCGGAATCGTCGCCGAAATGCTTGAGGGCGGCGAGGATATGGGGCTAATAACGGTGCCGTCGGTGATCCTTGTCATCGGCGTCAACGGCGTGGGCAAGACCACGACCATCGGCAAGATGGCCGCCATGTATAAGGCACAGGGCAAAAAGGTCATTTTAGCCGCCGCCGACACCTTTAGAGCCGCCGCCATCGATCAGCTCAAAATCTGGGCTGACCGTGCCGGTGTCGAAGTCGTCAGCCACAAGGAGGGCGCCGACCCCGCCGCGGTCATATTCGACACCATTTCCGCCGCCAAGGCGCGCGGGCACGACATCATCATCTGCGACACCGCCGGACGGCTCCACAACAAGAAGAACCTCATGGACGAGCTGGCGAAAATCTATAAGGTCATCGACCGCGAGCTGCCGTATTCAGACCGCGAGTCGCTATTAGTCTTAGACGCGACGACCGGTCAGAACGCCGTCAATCAGGCGCGCGAGTTTAAAAGCGTCGCCGAGATTACGGGCATCGTTTTAACAAAGCTCGACGGCACCGCCAGAGGCGGCGTCGTGCTCTCCATCAAGAACGACCTCGGCGTGCCGGTCAAGTTCGTCGGCGTCGGCGAGGCGCTTGACGATCTCCAGCCGTTCAATCCCAAGGCGTTTGCCGAAGCGCTCTTCAACGCCCTGCCCGACGACTTTGAGGAGGAAGAGGAGCCGCTTTACGCACAGGAGCGCGAGGGAACGGAGATAGAGGAAGCGGTGGAGGAACCCGCCGAGGAACCCGCCGAAGCGGAGGACGAGGACGCCGTACGGGACGACGAGGGAGAACCGGAGGATCTCTCCGACGAACCGGAAGAACCCACCGACGACGGCAAGAAAAAGAAGGGCTTCTTTGGGAGACTGTTCGGCTCATGAAGATTTTAATCGCGTCACATAATCTAAAAAAGCGCGCCGAGCTTCAGCGCATCTTAGAGCCGCTCGGCATCACCGTTTTGACCGCCGAGGAGGCGGACATCACGCTTACCGAGGTTGAGGAGACCGGAACGACGTTTGAGGAAAACGCGCTGCTCAAGGCTAAAAGCGGCGCGAAAGAGAGTGGCTTGCCTTGCGTCGCGGACGATTCGGGGCTGTGCGTGGACGCGCTTCACGGCGCGCCGGGCGTCTATTCGGCGCGGTACGCCGGAGAGCACGGCAACGATCTGAAAAACACCCTGAAGCTTCTTGATGAGCTGAAAGGCGTTCCGGATGAACAGCGTACCGCGCGCTTTGTGTCGGTCGCCGCCTGCGTGTTTCCCGACGGTAAAGAGATTGTCTGCCGCGGCGAGTGCGAAGGGAAGATTGGCGTAGAAATCAGAGGTACGGGCGGCTTCGGTTACGACCCCGTGTTCATGGTAAATGAAAAAAGCTTCGGGGAGCTTTCTCCGGAAGAAAAGGATACACTCAGCCACAGGGGCAAATCCCTGCGGCTCTTAAGGGAGGAACTGTCATGAAAAAAGCGCTGAAAATCATCGGTATCATTGTTCTTGTATTCGCTTTGTCCTTAGGCACGCTCATTTTCTTTACCCTGCGCGACTCAAACGATCCGGTCACCCAGTACCAGACGACCAACCCCTATATCGTGAAGCCGGGCAACACGCTCGTTTCGGCGCACCGCTCCGGCGGCGGGCAGTTCCCCGAAAACACGCTGATGGCCTTTGAGGACTGCGTGAGCAGCAAGGACTTCAACACCGACATTTTTGAATTCGACCTGCATATCACCAAGGACGGCGAGCTGATTCTTCTCCACGACGAGACCCTTGACCGCACCACGGACAGTGCCGAAACACTCGGCGCAGCCGAGGCGAAGCCCGCCGACTACACCTACGAGGAAATCCGCAAGCTCAATTTCGGCGAGGGCTTCACCGACGAGAGCGGCAAGACGCCCTACAAGGGACTGCGCGGCGAAAAAATTCCGGAAAACCTGCGCGCGGTGAAGCTCGAAACGGTGCTTGACTATTTGCAGTCACACGACGACTACCGCTACATCATCGAGATCAAGGACGGCGGCGACCTCGGCGCAAAGGCTGCCGACAAGCTCTACACCGTCTTAAAGGACAAGGCTATGCTCGACAAGGCCGTCATCGGCACCTTCCACGGCGACGTCACCAAATACATGGACGAAAAATATCCCGATATGCTGCGCTCCTGCGGCATCGTCGAGGGGATCGAATTCTACTTCTGCGCGTTCTTCGGCATCGACCGCGATGAGGGCGCGTTCCCGTTCAAGGCGCTCCAGATACCCGCCAAAGCCGTCGTATTGAACACGGGCACCACGCGCGTGGTCAACTACGCGCACAAGAACAACATCGCCGTCCAGTACTGGACGATTAACGACGAGGAACAGATCCGAAAGCTCAGCGGCATCGGCGCCGACGCCATCATCTCGGACTATCCGGCGAGAGCGTATGCGGTCATACACGAAGAGGACGCCGACGAATTGGTATAAACTGCTCCTGTTAGCTACAGAAGTAATAAAAAACGCTCTCCCGTGGGAGGGCGTTTTTTTAATAAATCACGAATATATAAATAATGCCTACTGAATAAACCGATTTGCGAATCGGTTTAGGTTTAGAAAAACAACGGTTTTTCTAAACCCGCCAAAATTACGGATTTTGGCGTTCAGCGCCATTGATTACATGCCTGCTTGTATGGCAAGTCGGGAGACGACTTACCATACAAGTGCAAGGTTTTTAAGGATTATCCCTTAAAAACCTTGCACCTCCTTTACGGCGGCAAAGGCAAGCAGCACGAGTATCAAAACATCGTGGAAAGCCGTCTCAGGCGCGTCCGGCTACGAGGTGTGGATGGCGACGTCGAGCGGCGGCAGCTATTCAAAGCTTACAACAACCACGAAAACGACCTACACCAAAACCGGTCTGACTAAAAACAAGACGTATTATTTCAGGGTACGCGCGTACAGGACGATAAACGGCGTAAAAGTTTTCGGCGTGTTTACATCCGGAAAATCCGCGAAGCCGTATTAAATCCGACCTTATCACATTTTCCCGTTCTGACCTTCCGCTTCCGCTTTTCCGAGCATATACAGGAAAGCGATTGCGGGAATTCTCAGAATCGGGATTTTTGTTTGGCGCTTTGTGATGCCTGTATCGTCCAGCCGCTTTGTAATGAGAAAAGCGGCTGTCACGCCGGAATCGGCGTCATTGCACAGCTCGGTAATGGCGTCTGTGCCGGAGATGTGTGTGTTATGGCGGTATTTCACCTCGCACAATATTTTTTCGCGCGGAAGCTCGATGACGATGTCTACTTCCTTTTGATTGTTCTTCGCTTTTCTATAGTATCCAAGCTGCGCGGCGCTGCTCTGGTAAAATGAAACGAGAACTCACGGGGAACTCACGGGAACTCACGGGGAACTCACGGGGAACTCACGGGGAACTCACGGGGAACTCACGGGGACGGTTCTATCGTGTTGGAAACAAAAAATGCCTCGTTACGCTTTCGCATAATGAGGTTTACTTGAGTCTGAAACAATATCTCAAGAGGATTGGCTTAAATTTTCAGGAGTTATAACTTCATCTTCAATAAATTTAACCATCTCGTCAGACGGATACTTGCTTACTATTTCTTCGTCAATCGAAGTAAGGTATTCTTGATCTTCATTGCTTAGTCCCTTCAGAAATTCAAGAGCCTCCGCTTCATCGTCGCCGAGAGCGTCAAGCAT